>VENG01000007.1:0-300000 GCA_009711705.1 Bacillota bacterium | reverse complement strand
CATTGCCCCCGTTTTGTTTTCGTCACCCTCTACCAGCACTAGGGGAGCACCGGGAGCGTAGTGGCGATACTTCATCCCCGGTGAACGAGGCCTATCGTCTTCGTCAACAGTGGAAACCATCACTGCGGGGTCCAACTCCACAGCCCCGGCAACTGCTTTTATTTGTGAGGGGGTAACCCCACCGGGACGCAAAATCACAGGGATTTTACCGGTAACATCCAACACAGTAGATTCAACCCCCACTCCTGCCGGCCCGCCGTCCAGCACCGCGTCTATTTTTCCGTCCAGGTCGGTCAGCACATGCCCAGCAGTGGTGGGGCTGGGGCTCCCCGAGGTATTTGCACTGGGAGCAGCCACCGGAACTCCTGCCGCCTTGATTAAACCTAAGGCCACGGCGTGATCCGGAACTCGCACGGCCACCGTATCCAACCCGGCTGTAACTTCACCGGGCAGAACCCCTGCACCCGGCAACACCAGGGTCAGGGGTCCGGGCCAAAACTTTTGCATTAAAGCCGTGGCTAATGAAGAAATACCTGCCGCGACTGTACCCACTTTGTGCATATCTTCCAGGTGGACAATAAGCGGGTTATCCACCGGCCGGCCCTTGGCTGCAAAAATGCAGCTTACCGCCTCTCCGTCCATAGCGTTTGCCCCCAGGCCGTAAACCGTTTCCGTGGGAAAGGCCACCAACCCTCCCCGAAGTAAGGTGAACCCGGCCCGGCGAATAATTTGGGGGTCAGGCCATTTTGCATCCACCTTCCAATACATAGTCATATAATTCCACTCCTAAGGGGTCAAGTGGGGACGGTTCTTGCCTTGCCCTAGCAAGGCAAGAACCGTCCCCACTTGCTAGGCTGTTTTTTTCATGCGCAGGGCGAGGAGCATGCCCAGTAAAACGAATCCAATACAGACATACGCCACCGCCTTCCATCCCCAGGGGTCCCAGATGTAGCCCAGCAGTGTACTGCCTATGCTGCCCCCCATATAGTATGCAAACAGATACAGGGCTGAGGCGCTGCCCTTGGCGTCTTTTGCATACCGGCTCACCCAGCTGCTGGATGCAGCATGGGCAAAGAAGAAACCAAAACAAAGCACCACCAGCCCGATAAGGATTGTCAACAAGGGGGTGGTTGTCATTAATAGTATCCCGACGACCATTATCCCCAGTCCTATTAGTATGCGCTGGGGGATGGTAAACAAGTATTCCAATTTACCTGACAGTGTGGAGCTAAAGGTGCCTGCAGAATAAGAAAGATACAGCAAGCCAATTAAGGCCGTGGACAAAAAATAAGGTGCCGCGTGCAAGTGGTAGCTTAAATAATTGAACAGGCCTATAAATACAAAAAATAGGATTGCAGCGATATAATAGGCGTCGCGCAAAATGGAGTTTTTTATATGCTGCTTCATTTCTCGGCCGGCACCACGCAAGGACAGCTTATGGGGCACAAAATGGCGCGACTTGGGCAGCAAAAGAAGAAATGATACGAGGCAAGCCAGGCCGATAAAACCCATAATTAAAAAGGAATACCTCCAGCCCCAAATATCTGCAGCAAAACCGCTGATTATACGCCCTGCCATTCCTCCCACGGAATTGGCGCTGATATAGAGCCCTATGGCCACTCCTACAGCCTTGCCGTCGAATTCTTCGCCGATATAAGCGTAAGATATGGCCGGCAAGGCAGCTAAAGCCAGTCCCTGTAAAGTACGCAGCACCAGCAGAAGCCCAAAATCAGGCACAAAAAAAGCACCGATGGAGATTAAGGAAGGTACTAAGAGCCCAAAGGCCATCACATTTTTGCGGCCCACAGCATCCGAAACCGGCCCAAAAACAAGTAAAAAAACACTCAAGGTTAAAGTAACCAGGGAAACCGAGAGACTGGCCGTAACCGGCGAAACACCGAACTCCTTGGAAAAAAGAGGGAGCAGGGGCTGCGTTAAGTGAAAATTAGAAAATACGGCAAAGCCGCCAACACTCAAAGCCAGAGTGGACCTCCAAAATTCAGGTGTTTTATCTTGTATGTATTTCTTACGTTGATCCGGTAAATTAGTCAAAACAAATCAAATCCTCCCAGTTTATTATACCATTTACCAGGATAATTAAAAAACTAAAAAACTACCTAATTACTGACACCGTAATAAATACAATGATTAACTAATATATTTAGGTACAAGAAAAGCGCGCTTTTCAGTACTTTCTTCCTTTGTCATGCCATTTATATGGCAAGGTATATTTTCCTAAAGTAGGACAAACACGGGGAGGAAAAGCTGTGTCATATTTGCTTCAAATTATATCCGCATTTTGGCTGGGAGCTCTTCACTCCCTGGAGCCCGGGCATGGTAAAGGAGTTATGGGCACTTACCTGGTTCTTTCCCGTGGTAGGCCCATACACGTGGTCATACTCGGATTGTCCTCGGCACTATCCCATACACTGGTGGTGGTACTGCTGGCTGTTACCGCCCACGCGGCAGCGGCGACACTACAGAGTGCTCCTGTTGATGCCAACGAGCAGGTAAAGCTATGGCTGCACTTAGTTACAGGTGTTTTAATTGTCTTTATCGGTTACCGATTAATTCCAAAGCATAATAAGTCATCATGCTGCAGCCACGGGCATCACCACAATCATCACCACCCCAGCCCGCGCACAGGCTCTCTAAAAATTTTTGACTTGCTCATCCTGGGCCTGACCAATGGGCTCATTCCGTGTCCCGGGGCCCTTGCAGTGCTGCTTCTTTCCCTCAATACGGGTACTTTAGGAGCAGGCTTAATAGTGGTCTTCGCCTTCGGTGCCGGTGCTGCTCTAGCCCTAATCATAGTGGGAATGCTCTTTATAAAAATGTCCTTCCTGACCGGCAAAATAGCCGGCGAACGTACATGGACCCGACTGGCAGCAGCTGCCGGCATCGTTGTAATGGGCGTGGGAGTCTTCGCCGCCCTTAAAGCGGCACAAAGTATTTATATCGGCTGAAGCGTTACCTGAGATAAAAAATGACCAGGTAAATCATGGCTATAAAAACTGATAAAATCATTATGGGAAATCCTATCTTTAAAAATGCCATAAATGAAATAGGGACACCACGGCGCTCGGCCATGCCGGCCACGATCACATTGGCAGCTGCCCCTACCAAAGAGCCGTTGCCCCCCAGACAGCCGCCCAAGGCCAGTGACCACCACCAGGGGTTCATGTTGGTCACGTTAGCCAGGCGCCCCAACTCATCGATGAGAGGGATCATGGTGGCTACAAAGGGGATATTGTCTACAAAGGCTGATGCGATGGCAGAAAGCCATAAAATCAATAACCCCGTGGCCAGCAATTCCCCTCCGGTTAAAGTCAGCCCGGCTCTGGCAATGGTTTCGATGATACCAACCTCCACCAGACCACCAACGATGATAAACAGCCCCACAAAAAAGAAAATAACGTGCCACTCCACTCCTTCCAGGACATGCTCAGGCTCCGCCCTGGCCAGTATTAAAAGTAAAACAGCTCCGGCGAGCGCTATGGTCGAGGATTCCAATCCCAGGGCCCCATGCAAAGTGAAGCCCAGTATAGTCAACCCGAGAACAAGCAATGACTTATTTAAAAGGGGCTTATCCTTGATCATTTCAGCTTCATTCAATTCCATTAAATCACGCTTATTTTTGTCCTCAACGTTTAATTGCTTGCGGAAAACTAACCACAAAATACCCAGGGTAATGACCAAAATAAACAATGCTATGGGGGCCAGATTGGTGGCGAAAGCCACAAAACTTAAACCGGTAAAACCCCCAATCATTATATTTGGCGGGTCGCCAATTAAAGTGGCCGTACCGCCCACATTGGAAGCAATTATTTCTGCAATTAAAAAGGGAACCGGGTTAAGTCGCAGTATGCTGACAATTTCAATGGTAACGGGAACCACCAGCAGGACAGTAGTAACATTATCAAGGAGGGCCGAGGATACAGCGGTAAAACCGCAGAGCCCCAGCAGGATTTTAGTGGGTTCAGCATGGGCCTGTTTGGCAGTCCAAACGCCTACAAATTCAAACACCCCGGTACGGCGGGTGATACTTACTATCATCATCATGCCAATTAAAAGGCCAATGGTGTTGAACTCGATGGCGTGAATAGCTGCTTCTTCGGAAAGTATGCCGGTCAATAGAACAAGTACGGCCCCGGCCAGGGCAACTACCGTGCGATGGATCTTTTCCCAGACAATCATTATGTAGGTGGCTATGAATATGAAACCGGCATAATAGGCACTTACATTTTCCAAAGATAATCTCTCCCCCAATTAAGATTTGCTCATACCTTAAGGCAAAAACCTTTTTTTACGAAAATAAATGTTTTAGCGGGATAAGCGGGATAAAAGGCTTTGCATGTGTGGCTTTGGGGTAAACAATTTTTTTAGAGAAAAAGACCCATAAGCCAAGACCCAAACAATACTTTTAAGCAAGGAAGCAAGAGAACCCGTCCGGGACCGCTGCAAAAGTCCAGATTCATGTCATTCTACTCAGATTCTTCACTGCACTCAGAATGACAATCTTGGATCTTTGCTATTTTTTTACGAAAATAAATTTTCATTCTAGTTTGTGTATATAGTTCATGTGAGTTTTGACAGGATTAACAGGATATACAGGATTTTGGTTATTCCTTAAAACTTTTTTGAGCCTGTTCACGATATTTTCTTTATTAATGTCCCATTTATAAGAAAAGGTTATGTGGAATAAAATAAAAAATCATTGCCCCAAAAAACATAAAAAAAGCGCACTAAATTAGTTCCCTTAGCGCGCCTTTTAAATACATCAATATGGTGGTCTAAAAACTTGTTCGTGAGTGCCAACGTTTCTTAGTTGAAGAGTATTTCTATCCAAAAACTTAAAAGTCATGCGAATAGACAAATTCCAGAGTAATCATTTTTCCCGCTTGGTGGCCTGATGTAAGTACTCAATAGCTTTTTCCGGCCTATTAAAACGCATTGTTCGACCGGCAGCTGTATCTTCATCAGCTTCCTTTTCGCCGGCCTGCCATTGGGGAGTCCAAAACCAGGACTGATTTTCATCAAAAACTCCCGTTTCATCAAGACGCCGAGCCAGTTCAAATTTTTCTGTTGCTGTCAATTTTTTAATTTCTGTAATTAAGCGGTCAATAGTGGAGGCCATTACATATCACCTCAGTATAATATTAACTTAATAATTACCAGTAAGCAACATATCCTGGATCATTTATTTTTCGCTTGCGGTGTCCGGAAAATCACCAGGCGCTCTCTGCCGGCGAGGTCATTTACAACCCGGGTGGAGTATCCCGCAGGGGCAAGGGCTTGCAAGGGCTGACCTTGCCCGGGGGTTATTTCCATTAACAAATATCCTTCCGGTGCCAAATACTCCCCGGCCCGGGGAAGCAACCGCCGGCAAAAGTACAGCCCGTCAGGCCCGCCGTCCAGCGCGCTGTGAGGTTCGTATGCCCCTACGTCTTTGGGCAGCTGACTCATTTCCACCGACGGGATATAGGGTAAATTAGCGGTTATTATGGACACCTTTCCCTTGATGCTCAGGGGATCAAGAGGGTCCAACAAGTTCCCGGAAAAAAAAGCTACTCTATCCGACACTCCCAGCCGGGCGGCATTGTGCCGCGCCACTTCCAGGGCAGCCGGAGAAATATCGGTGGCGCAAACCTTTATTTGAGTACTATAATGGGCCAGGCTGATGCCTATGGCTCCGCTGCCGGTACCCACATCCACTACTGTGCCGGTTACGGGTGCCGGAGGAAGGTTAACCGCCGAGCCTTCGGGGGGAGAAGGGCCACCCAGTAATACCAGCGCGGTTTCCACCAGTAACTCCGTTTCAGGCCGGGGAACCAGAACCCTGTTGTCCACATAAAACGGTAGGCCCATAAATTCACGCTGGCCTAACAGGTAGGCCACCGGCTCACCCTGAGCACGCCTTGTGATTAAATCTCGAAAATGTGACCGCTGGCCGGGTGTTAAAGGATAATCCGGTTCACGGTAAAGGAAATTTCTTTCCCTGCCCAAGAGATCAGCTAAAATGACTTCGGCATCCAGCGAGCCAAAATCAATATTGTTTTCCTCCACAAGCAAAAAGCGCCCCCACCGGAGGGCGCTTTTTATATCGGTGATCATTCTTCCACCTGCTTTAGCATCTCAGCCTGATCGGTAGTGATTAAGGCATCAATTATTTCATCGATCTCACCCATAAGGATTTGCTGCAACCTATGAGAAGTTAGGCCAATGCGATGATCCGTCACCCTATTTTGTGGGAAATTGTAAGTGCGAATCCTTTCACTGCGGTCACCCGACCCTACCTGAGACTTCCGGGTACTGGCCATTTCAGCATGCTGTTCTTGCTGGGCCTGGTCAAACAAGCGTGCACGCAGCACTTTCATCGCCTTATCCTTATTTTTATGCTGGGACTTTTCGTCCTGCATGGAAACCGCTATCCCGGAGGGAATATGTGTAATCCTCACTGCCGATTGGGTGGTATTAACGGACTGTCCTCCGGGACCGGAGGAACAGAAGACATCTACCCGCAAGTCCTCAGCACTGATTTCCACATCCACATCCTCTGCCTCGGGCAGCACAGCCACCGTGGCGGCCGAGGTGTGAATACGCCCCCCGGACTCAGTGGAAGGGACTCTTTGCACCCGGTGCACACCGCTCTCAAACTTTAGGCGACTGTATGCTCCCTTACCTATAAGCATAAAGGCAGCTTCCTTTACGCCTCCCATGTCTGTATCACTGGTGGCCATGACGTCTACCTTCCACCCTTGGCGCTCAGCATAACGCAGGTACATACGGTACAAATCACCGGCAAAGAGACCTGCCTCGTCACCACCGGTACCGGCCCGTATTTCCATGATCACATTTTTGTCATCATTGGGATCCTTGGGTAAAAGTAAAAACTTGAGCTGTTCTTGCAGTTTTTCCTTTTTCTCCTGCAGCTCTGCCAGCTCTGCTTCCACCATTTCTTTAAAATCCTGTTCCTGCTGCTCTTTAAGCATTTCCTGAGCGTCTTCAATCTCTTGCATGGTTTGCTTGTAATCCTGGTAAACACTTACTATATCGCCCAGCTCTGAGTGGGACTTAACATATTGCTGCCACTTATCGTGTTCGGCAATGATTTCAGGGTCACTGATAAGACCGCTAAGCTCTTCATAGCGCTGTTCCAACCTATCCAGCTTATCGAACATTTACTTCACCTCTGTTATCTTTCAAAACAGCTCCCAGGGCGGAAATGGCAACTTCCACCTGGCTGTTGTCAGGTTCACGGGTAGTAAGCCCTTGCAGCCACTTACCCGGTGCTATAATAGCCTTAAAAAGCATTGAGCCCTCATATTTGGCAGACAATTTTAATAGCTCATAAGATAAACCTGCAACAACCGGCAACAGTAATATTCTTGACAGAATTCGCCACCATAACACCTGCTCACCCAGGAGCGAGAACACCAGGATACTTACCACCATTACAATCAGTAAAAAACTTGTTCCACAGCGTGGATGAAAACTGCTATAACGCTGTACATTTTCCACGCTTAATTCTTCCCCTGCCTCATAGGCATTAATTACCCTGTGCTCCGCACCGTGGTATTGAAAAACCCGCCTGATATCTGCCATAAAAGAGATGGAAACTACGTATATCAGAAATACACCTATACGGATAAAACCTTCCACCACGTTTTGGGCCACACTTCCAGAGACCCAGCGGGTCAAATAATGAGTCGCCCCGGTGGGTATAACCACAAAAAGAAAAATAGCCAGTGAAAAGGCAATGATCATGGTGATAATAATATCCCTGGAAGTTAGATCTTCTTCTTCCTCTTCCATGGCCTGGTTAGCGGAGTAGGAAAGGGCCTGCATACCCATGATCAAAGATTCGACTAAAACTATCACTCCGCGCAAAAGGGGCCATTTCAAAATTTTATAACGGTTGGTAATGGATTTCACAGGCTGTTCATCTATGACAATACTGGAGTCCGGGCGCCGGACAGCAACTGCCCGGGTAGCAGGACCCCGCATCATTACACCTTCAATAACTGCTTGACCGCCGTAAGAAAATTTAGGGTTCATAGCTCATCCCCTTTTCCAGAAACAAATAGCAGAGCGCACCGCCCTGCCACATTGTTTATCAGTACTTGTTTTATTAGTACTCGGCTTATTATAACTACTTGTTCAGGCCGTATTTCTTACGGAATTTTTCTGCACGTCCCCCGGTTTCAATAGTACGTTGGGAACCGGTATAAAAAGGGTGGCAATTGGAGCAAATCTCTACCTTAATTTCCTTTTTCGTGGAACCGGTTGTAAAACTATTGCCACAAACACAAGTAACCGTAGCCTCATTGTACTTAGGATGGATTTTTTCTTTCACTGGACTCACCTCTTTCTTATGGTGTTTAAATTATAATAATGAAAGGGGACACACCCCTCATAAGGAAAGGGGACACACCCCTTCGGGGAATGTCCCCGATTCTTTCCCGATTCTTTCCCGATTCTAATTTACACAGGTGTCAAGCTTAAGCACACTAAATTATTATATCACAGGGCTTTTACAGTGACAAGAAAGAAAAAGGGCCCCCAAAAGGGCGAGACCGGTGAAAAAGTTGAAAAATATAGCAAGGAGCCAAGATTGTCATTCTGAGTGCAGCGAAGAATCTAAGTATTTATGCGGCTTTTAAGATTCTTCATTTCACTTCGTTTCATTTAGAATGACACGAATCTGGACTTTTTCAGCAGTCCCGGACGGGTCCTCTTGTTTCCTTGTTTAAAAGTATTGTTTGGGTCTTGGCTTATGGGTCTTTTTTTCTTTGACAGGATTACAGGATTTGCAGGATACTTTGGGGTCATTGCTTTTGGGTCTTTAAAAGCATTTTTAAATTGTTTGCTTTAGAACTTTGGATTTGTCCAAAGCTCTGTTTAGATGATAAAGACTTTCGATTGAGTTTTTATTTTTTAAAAAATCCTGTTGATCCTGTCTAAACTCACATGAACCATATACACAAACTAGAATGAAAATATATTTCCGAAAATAAAACATCTTGGGTCGTACTTTGGGGCCAACCAACTTTTGAAAGGATTTACAGGATTTATAGGATTAACAGGATAAGCAATGAAGTTTATCTGGCAATGGAATTATTAATAAATACTTTCATTTCGATTCAATCTCATAAATATAAATCATTGTTTTTTCATTGTTTTTCAATTAATAATGCTCTTTTAGAACCATGATGTATCTACGCTCTTAAGTAATGATCCTGCTCAAAACAATCCTGCAAATCCTGTTAATCCTGTCAGAAAACGACCCTAAAGGAATACCCCAAATGTTTTCCCAAAAGGAATACCTAAGATGCTCTTATATCAAAGAACCGTAAGAACGCATGCAAAAATCCTATATATCCCGGGTATTTTCGTAAAAAAAATGTTTGCCTCAAAGCCCCACATGCAAAGCCTTTTATCCCGCTTATCCCATTGATCCCGTCAAAATAAAAAAGAACCAAAAGAAATACGAGACCAGTGAAAAAGTTAAAAAATATAGCAAAGAGCCAAGATTGTCATTCTGAGTGCAGCAAAGAATCTGATTATTTGTGCGGCTTTTAAGATTCTTCATTTCACTTCGTTTCATTTTGAATGACACGAATCTAGACTTTTTCAGCAGTCTTGGACGAGTCCTCTTGCTTCCTTGCTTAAAAGTATTGTTTGGGTCTTGGCTTATGGGTCTTTTTTTCTTTGACAGGATTTGCAGGATGCTTTGGGGTCATTGCTTTTGGGTCTTTAAAAGCATTTTTAAATTGTTTGCTTTAGAACTTTGGATTTGTCCAAAGCTCTGTTTAGATGATAAAGACTTTCGATTGAGTTTTTATTTTTTAAAAAATCCTGTTGATCCTGTTAATCCTGTCTAAAAAAATTGTTTGCCTCAAAGCCCCACATGCAAAGCCTTTTATCCCGCTTATCCCATTGATCCCGTCAAAATAAAAAAGACCCAAAAGAAATACACAAAAAGGGCCAGGCTACTTATTTGAATTGGAAAAGTAGCCTGGCCCCTTTTTTTCGTTAGGCGTACGTCCTTTGCAGGCATTGCAAGGGGTCATAAGGAACCCCATTTACCCTGACCTCTAGGTGCAGGTGCGGGCCGCTGGAGCGGCCGGTGCTGCCAACCTTGGCGATCAACTGTCCCGATGCAACCCTGTCTCCGTTCTTAACCAGAAGCTTTGAACAGTGGCCGTAAAGGGTACTTATGCCGTCACCGTGATCAATAATTACGGTAAAGCCATATCCATCCTGAGTGCCGGCAAAGATCACACGGCCGCCACTCACCGCTTTAATAGGATCACCACTGTCAGCCGCAATGTCCACGCCTTCATGCATGCGCCCGTCTCGGAAACCGAAAGGAGAGCTTACCCAGCCGGTCACCGGCCAGGGCAGCTGCCCCGCCATGATGCTCCTATCTACTGTAGAGCGGGCGGACTGCTTTTCCGAGGCCGGAATGGAGAGCCGTGTTCCCACTGTAACGGTATCATAATCTTTAATATTGTTGCAGCTGGCTATTAAAGCCATACCCACGCCGTATTCAGACGCAATGCCGGAGAGGGTTTCTCCTGCTACCACGCGGTGCTTTACTATGCTTGACGGCAAACGTAATATTTGTCCCTCAAATATGCGATTTTCATTAGAAATACTGTTCATAGCCGCCAGGCGGCCAGTTGAAAAGCCCAGCTTATGAGCTATAGATGACAGCGTCTCTCCCCGTTCAACCCGGTAGATCCCCTGGGGAGAAGATGCAACTACTTCTTGCTCCTGCACAACAGGCCCCGCATAAGGAGTTTGTGGATTAATAAGTTCGTCCCACCGGGCTCCGGCAGGCGCTGCAGTGGAAAGAACAGCCAGTGATATACCTATAGCAAAAGTGTTTTTCATTAGCTTATTATATTTCATTGATTTCCTCATTTTTCTCAAACCTCACTTCCATAATGCTGTGCCAATGTGATCAGACAAAGGCAGGGCAGGGTGTCACTACCATTATTGCCACTTGTTGGGCAATTTATACATGGGGACGCAAAAAGGCCAGGGTTTATCCCTGGCCCATGGTTGTTTCTTAACCTGCCTTTTTTTACGAATGCACCGCGGAGAAGGGTACGGAAGATTTGTTGTGAATCCGGAAGGCTTTAATCAATTCACTGTTGCTTTTAGTCTTGCGTATATGCTTACTCAGCATCTCTATGGCCTCAATGGCTGACATACCGGCAACGGCCTTGCGGAAATACCATACCATTTCCAATTCATTTTTGTTTAACAACATCTCTTCTTTACGTGTACCGGAGCGTACCACGTCGATGGCCGGGAAAATACGCCTTTCGGACAGTTTGCGATCCAAAATAAGCTCCATATTACCTGTTCCCTTAAACTCTTCGAAGATAACATCATCCATACGGCTACCGGTTTCCACCAGAGCAGTGGCCAGGATAGTCAGGCTGCCGCCTTCTTCTATATTACGGGCGGCACCGAAAAACCTTTTAGGCTTGTGCAGACTGGCCGGGTCCACCCCGCCGCTTAGAGTGCGCCCGCTGGGCGGCACCACAAGGTTATGCGCTCTGGCCAGGCGCGTGATGCTGTCCATAAGGATAACCACGTCGCGCTGGTGTTCAACCAGCCGCTTTGCCTTTTCCAGAACCATTTCCGTTACTTTTACATGGTTTTCCGGTGGCTCATCAAAGGTGGAACTTACTACTTCACCCTGAACAGAGCGTTCAATATCAGTAACTTCCTCCGGACGCTCATCTATCAGCAATACTATCAGGTCCATCTCGGGATGGTTTTTAGTAATACTATTGGCAATTTCTTTTAGTAGCATGGTTTTGCCGGCCTTGGGCGGGGCTACAATCAAACCCCTCTGGCCCTTACCAAGTGGCGCTAGAAGGTCTATAATCCTTGTGGCAGTATGATCAGGAGAAACTTCGAGGTTAATACGTTCCTGTGGGTAAAGGGGGGTAAGTCCTTCAAAATGCAGGCGTTCCGCCGCTATGTCCGGGTCTTCCCCGTTCACTTGTTCCACTCTTAAAAGGGCAAAATACCTTTCATTTTCCTTTGGGCCGCGAACCTGGCCGGCAACCAAGTCACCGGTGCGCAGATCAAAACGGCGTATTTGTGAGGAGGACACATAAATATCATCATGGCTGGGTACGTATTGAAACGGGCGCAAAAAACCAAAACCGTCGGGCAGTATTTCCAGAACTCCTTTGGCAAAGACCAACCCATTACTCTCTGTCTGAGCCTTCATTAGCTCAAATATAAGTTCCTGCTTTCTTAAGCGGGAATAACCTGTAAGGTTCATTTTTTTGGCAGTTTTATAAAGCTCGGCTATAGTTTTACCTTCTAATTCCGAATAGTTCAATGGCAACCCTGGTTTTAAAACCAATCGAAATCTATCAATAACAGATTCTAATAAGTTTTTCACCCATCCGACAAACGGGCGGCAGTGTCACGGGATTCAACTGCTGGGCTATAGATTCTCATCTATCAGGTTACCCTATACCTAACAGTTCTTTCCGGTGAACATGCCAGTCAACCAGGCTGTTCACCCCTTTCTTTCAAGATTCTTTTGCATTGTTTCCTTAACAGCAGGCCACTGCTCCAGTTGTTTTAAATTGTTAATACTCAAGGTCATTATCCGGTTATTCAACCCCTATGTCTTTTAAACTTCCGGCTTTATATCACGCCTTTTTTGGCGGAAAAGTAAAAGACGTTTTACTAGAAAATAAACTGTTACGCCTGCAAGCAGGCTGTTCAAAGATGCCCCTAATAAAAACGGGTAACCTAGGGCACTTAAGGTATCAAAGAAATTCTCCCGGACAGAGCCGCTGAATACGGCTGCGGTCTTAGAGCTATCCCCGATAAAAATTTGTCCCATTGCAAAATTGAAAAAGTAAAAGAAAGGAACCGCCCATTTAAAGAATGCGGCCGCCAGGGCAGCAGCTAATCCGTTGACTCCAATAAGGCGGGCCAATAGGTAGGCAACCGGAATGCTAACGATGGGTATAGGAAAAAAATCCAATGCTGTGCCCAGGGCCGCTCCCCAGGCAACTTTCACGGGCGCATCCGGCAAATCCAGAACACGGTTGTAATAACCTTTGAAGCGCCCAACAATGCGCAAACACTTTCATCTCCTTAAATCTTACCAAACAAAGCTTACAATTACATACATTTTTTTGTAAAGTATATCCTTCGGCAGACAAACAGTCAAGACACCAAAATGAGGATATGAAATTCATAGGTTGGAAGTTAGAACTTCGGGGTTTTATTTGATATAAAAACATCTTAGGTATTCCTTTTTGGAAAACATTTGGGGTATTCCTTTGGGGTCGTTTTCTGACAGGATTTACAGGATTAACAGGATAAACTTCATTGCTTATCCTGTTAATCCTGTAAATCCTGTCAAAAGTTGGTTGGCCCTAAAGTACGACCCAAGATGTTTTATTTTCGGACTACTTGGGGACTTTCTCCCAATCTGACAGGAACTTTTCTATCCCCAGGTCTGTCAGGGGATGTTTTAGCATTTTGTTTAATACATTATATGGAACAGTTGCAATGTGTGCGCCGGCAAGGGCTGAGGAAATTACATGCTGCGGGTGTCTGATACTTGCCGATATCACTTCTGTTTCTAAACCGTGCACATCAAATATTTCCACGATCTCACTTACCAGATCAATGCCGTTTTGCCCTATATCATCCAGCCTACCTACAAAGGGGCTGACATACGTAGCACCGGCAAGAGCCGCCAAAAGGGCCTGGTTAGCAGAAAAAACCAGGGTAACATTGGTCTTGATTCCTTTCCGGGCACATTCTTTAGTAGCTTCAAGCCCCTGGGCGGTCATGGGGATCTTGATCACAATGTTGCAGTGAATAGCAGCCAATTCTTGGGCTTCCCGGACCATAGACTCTGCCTCCATGCTTACCACTTCGGCACTTATAGGCCCGTCCACAATGGAGGTTATCTCCTTGACAACTTCTTTAAAGTCTCGCCCCTCTTTTGCTATTAAAGAAGGATTAGTAGTTACACCGGTGATAACGCCCCACTTATCAATCTCACGAATCTCTTCCACATTAGCAGTATCAATAAAGAGCTTAATGGTCAATCACCACCTTCGGAAACTCACTTAAGCTTTTCCTGAACTCCCAAACAATCTAATTTTTTCTCTGATTATATCCATGGCTGCTTCCCTGGCCGGCCCTAAGATTTTTCGGGGATCTATTTCTTCCGGCTTCTGAGCCACTACTTCCCGGCAACTCCCGGTAAAGGCCTCACGGATATTGGTATCTATATTTATCTTACTTACACCACGGGTAACGGCTTCTTTAATAGCCTCATCAGGGACTCCTGAGGATCCGTGCAGCACTATGGGAGTGTCCACCAGCGAACGTATGCTGGTCAGCCTGGCAAAATCTAATTTAGGTTCCCCTTTATATCTACCGTGCGCGGTACCGATGGCCACAGCCAGAGCGTCTACCCCTGTCTTGCTCACAAAATACTTGGCCTCATCCGGATCGGTGAGCATGGCATCCCTTTCATCCACGGTAATATCATCTTCGGTACCACCAATTTTACCCAATTCCGCTTCTACTGATACCCCTACCGGCCGGGCAGCAGCCAAAACCTGGTTAGTAATGTTTATATTCTCTTCCACAGTTAACTTTGAGCCATCAAACATAACGGAGCTGAATCCCGACCGGATGCACTGCATTACCTGGTCAAAGCTCGTCCCGTGATCCAGGTGCAGAGCCACCGGCACGCTGGCGGACTCGGCAGCCAGCCTGGTCAGGCCCACTATGTAATTAATTCCTGCATATTTAATGGCACCCTGACTGGCCTGTACAATCACCGGTGCCTTTTCCGCCTCTGCAGCGCCGATGATAGCCTGCACTATCTCCATATTGTTACAGTTAAATGCTCCAACTGCATATTTGCCTTGAACAGCTTCCTTTAATAAATCTGTTAACGGTACAAAGCTCAAAAATTATTTCCTCCTTTCACTTTTTCTTAATATGCCCTGTTAAAGTCATATTAATTTGGCAATCCCAGCCAAAAATAATTATACACCCCCAGAGGGGGTGTTTCCAATTATTTATTGCGCTTTCGTTTGGGTTTTTTATGAATTTTACTGGTGCTGGCCAGGCTATCCAGGCACTCAAACCCATTTTGGGTCAATTCGATGTTTTCTACCCCTTTGATTACCGTCAGGTCTTCGTCGTTTTCCGCATAAATAATATTTACACTATCACACTCCTGGCAGTGTAATTCCAGCCGATCAGGGAAAATGTCCACTTCTACGTTTCTATTTCCGCACTGACAATAAAGAGCGTCGGTTTCAGCTATATCATGCAAACAATTTAATACCTCATACATTACTTCTGAATTGTGGAAATAATCGTCATCACCAAATTCACCGGTTAAAACCTGCAATTCGTCTTCATACTCGCTACTCATGTCCTTCACTTTTTCTTCCGGCCCTAAATAACCTAATTCCAGGCCGGTTTCCTGACAGAGCAAGTATTGAACCTCACCTTTTGACCAAAGCAATTTGCCTGTGATTTTTCGCAGGTGTTTAGTCTCACATACCACACAGGGTACCTGCACCCAATAATCCTTATTGTTCCTGGTGCTTACAATTAACTTTGTAGCACCACACGAGCAGTCAACATTAAAGCTTCGGTTTCTATTAAGCTGAAAACGGGACAATTTTGTATATTCCAATTTCCCACATTCAGGGCAACGTATGGCCAAATAAGTATCTGTAACTAAAAACATTCACTATCCTCCTCCAAAAACAGCCCTAAATGCCTTGTTGAACAACTGTTTTCGCTACAACGGCATTGAGTTTTTTACTCATTTACACATACTGTTTCGCCGGTAATAATAAAAACCCTTTTCCCAGTGACATTATACAATAATAATTTAGCGACCAATATTTTGAAAATTGCCAGGCTTTTCTGCCGGCTCTAAAACTTTCTTGATTAAAAAACATACATCGTTTAAATCAAAGGGTTTGACCAAGAATTGCCGCACCCCGTACTGCTGAAATCTCTCTTCCGTATCCAACTCGCCATAAGCAGTCATCATAATTACCGGGATTTCACTGTTTCTCTCCCGTAGCTTTTTTAGAGTTTCAAGGCCGTCAAGGCCGGGCATTTTCATATCCAAAATTACTGCACGGGGTTTTAAGCGAGATAACAAATCCAGGGCTTTGATGCCATTAGCAGCAGTTACCACTTCGTAGCCTTGTTCGGTTAAAACTTCCTGCAGAAGCCTACGAACACCTTGCTGATCATCCACGACTAAGATGTCACAGCACTTACTCATATAAAATTCCCCCAAACCCGCAACCGGATACACAGTTATTCTACAACAAGATAGGAATACCTTTAGTCATGGCGAATTTTTTCTATAATAAAAATTGAAACTCCCACTGATGTGGGAGTTTTGTGTCTATCTCTTTTACATAAAGCGCCATTGGTCCAGTGAAGGAATGGATGTGATAACCGAAACCATGGTAATAATTGTAATTACAACCAGTACCGCCATTGCCGCTACCGGCGTAAAAACAACAGCTGCCGCGCGTCCGGTTGAAAAACCGTGCACCTCTTTAATACCTAAAATTAAAAGAATCACAGCCCAAATAGTCAAGGCAATTGAAACCGGTATAGTGAAAATATCCAGCCAAGAATTGCCCGGGCTAATGCCCAATACCAGTAACTGAACGGGAATTATAAATAGTGTGGGCAAGCCGGCCAGCCCGTAAACTGTAAAGACCCCACGAGCTGTACCCTTACCACCGAAAAAGTCAGCCAGCAAATGCAAGAGTGCACTGTAGGTAAACCATTTAACAAACTGCAAAAGAATTCCGCCCAGAGCCAATAAAGGAAGAATGCTCTGAACAAGACCCATAACCGTTGACGACAGCTCAGAAACGGCGGCAGGCATGATTCGGAAATTTACAAATACCCCCATCGCCCCTGTCAGAACGGAAACTAACACATAGATTAAAACTGCCTGCCAAAGCGGGGGGTTAGCAGCCACCTTTTGGAAAGTCCGTGCCGGGTCAAATAATACTCCGTAAATAAGGTCTAAAAAATTTAGCCCTGGCTTTTCCGGACCTGTTTCGAAATCATCCGGATATATCCCGGCCTGTTCTATAACCGATTCCTTTTCATTTTCTTCACAGCCATTATGCTTGTCTTTTTCATCCTTCATAAAGAACCTCCGCCCCCCAAGCCGGGGAATATATAAGCCATGCTGCAGGATAGGCCTGCAGCATGTGTTGCAGACCACTGTCTTTTAACGAATCAAGCTTTACATTACCAATCAATTCCAACCAGCCTTTTTCTTGCTCCATATTTACTACGCTGGGGTCACCCTTGATCCCGGCCAGTTTTGCTGTTAAATCTACCGCATCATAAAAATTGCCCATTTGGTCTACCAGCCCCACTTCTTTGGCCTGGCTGCCGTTAAACACTCTGCCGGTGGCCAGCTCTCTCACCCGGGCCACATTCATATCCCGGCCTTCGGCAACTGCCTGGACAAAATGATTATAGTCGTCATCAATCATGCTTTGTAAAATAGCTTTTTCTTCTTCCGTCATTTCCCTGGCTGCTGAACCCATATCTTTATATTTGCCCTTTTTTAAAGTAATGGGCTCAACACCAAGCTTTTCGTAAAGCCCTTCCATATTTTGCGTGCTCATAATGACGCCTATGCTGCCGGTCATGGTACCCGGATTGGCCACTATCTTATCGCAGCGCGCAGCTAACCAATAAGCACCGGAAGCCGCTACGTCACCCATAGACGCTACTACCACTTTGCCGGTTTTTTTAAGCTTGTCAATCTCGCGGGAAATTTCCTGAGTACCGGCGACCGTGCCTCCCGGACTATTAAAGCGCAAAATAACCGCCTTTAAATTTGGATTATCAGCTGCTTCCCGGATCTGACTGTTAATATCCCCTGAGCCGGATGTCACTTCGCCCAAGATGCTGGCCTGTGAGCCGCCGGTGGTGATCATGCCGCCAATATTAATTACTCCTATATCACCCCTGGTATCCGATGACGCAAGAGGGGTGGAATTCCGGGCCAGTAATCCGGCCGCTATGACTGAAAGGAGAAAAACTGCCATTACTATACCTGCTATCACTTTTCTCTGCATTTTACAAAACACCTCCTATTTTGCCTTACTTGTGTAGCATGCTGAAAAAAACATTCCTTATACCCTGTCTTTCCCTGACAAAAAAGCTTTGGATATTTTATAATCCAAAGCTGCTTGTGTCCAGTAGTTCCTTAATATTTTTCACCTTTTACTTACTTTTTATTGACGCTCCCACGAAGTCCCTGAACAACGGGTGAGGCTTATACGGCCTTGATTTGAACTCTGGATGGAATTGTGTGGCCACAAACCAGGGATGATTGGGCACTTCCACTATTTCCACCAGGTAGCTGTCCGGCGGAGTGGATCCACTGAACACCAGGCCATTTTCAATCAAAGCGTCGCGATATTTATTGTTAAGTTCATAACGGTGACGGTGCCGTTCGGAAATTTCCAGGCTTCCGTAGGCCCGGTGAGCCACCGAGTTTTCCTCCAACCGGCAAGGGTACCTGCCCAGGCGCATGGTTCCGCCCATCGTCTCTAATTCCTTTTGCGCCGGCTGCAAATCAATTACGGGGTACGGGGTGGCGGGGTCGAATTCACAGCTATTGGCTTTTACCCAACCCATCACATGACGGGCATATTCCACCACGGCAAGCTGCATTCCCAAACAAATGCCTAAAAAGGGAATCTGCTTTTCGCGGGCATATTTAATGGCAGTAATCTTTCCCTCTATTCCCCGGTCTCCGAACCCGCCGGGCACCAAAATGCCGTCCACATCATGCAGGTAGGAGTCAACATTATCCGGCTCTACTTCTTCGGAATTAATCCATTTTATCTTTACGGCTGAATCGTGGAATAGCGCCGCGTGCCGGAGGGATTCAGCAACACTTAAATAAGCATCCGGTAAGGAAACATATTTTCCTACCAACCCTATAGTTACGCTATCCTCAATCTGCTGCATTTTCTCCACCATGTCCTGCCAGCCGGAAATATCGGCAGGTTTACACTGTAGATTGAGGCGATTTACCGTAAATGTGGCCAAACCTTCCTCTTCCATATTTAAAGGCACCTCGTAGATGGAGTCTACATCCAGACCCTGAATTACGGCGTCCTTGTCAATGTCGCAAAAAAGGGCGAGCTTGTCCTTCATTTCTTTAGAGAGAGGCTTTTCAGAACGGCAAACCACTACATCGGGTTGGATACCGATGCTTCTAAGCTCTTTTACGCTATGTTGGGTTGGTTTAGTTTTCAGTTCATTGGCAACCTTTAAGTACGGTACAAGGGTTACATGAATATACATCACCCTGTCCCGCCCCAGATCGCTTTTCAGCTGGCGAATGGCCTCCAAAAAGGGAAGGGATTCAATATCACCCACTGTACCACCAATTTCGCTGATTACCACATCGGGTTTAAATTCTTCTTCCAGGCGTAAGACTCTTTTTTTAATTTCATTGGTGATATGAGGAATGACTTGAATGGTAGCCCCCAGGTAATCTCCCCGGCGCTCTTTATTAATTACTGAAGAATATATGACACCTGTGGTAACGTTACTGCTTTTACTTACATTGACATCTATAAAACGTTCGTAATGCCCCAGGTCCAGGTCGGTCTCAGCTCCGTCTTCGGTCACAAAGACCTCTCCGTGCTGGTAGGGGCTCATGGTACCCGGGTCCACATTAATGTATGGATCCAATTTTTGAATTACTACTTTTAAGCCGCGACTTTTCAGAAGACGCCCCAGGGAAGCGGCTGTTATTCCCTTTCCCAGTGATGATACAACTCCACCTGTTACAAATATAAATTTGGCCATTGGTTAGTCCTCCGGATGACAATTCTTATTTGCTTTTTTTGTATTTGTTTAAAAGCTATGCATGAAAGTTGGGCAAAGGTAAACTACCTTCGCCCAACTTTCTTTATTCTATAGTCGGGTCATTAAAGTGTCAATAGAAACAATATGGTGTTAATCTCCCCATCCGAATATACGTGTGGCCGCTACATACCCGAGAAAGATGCCGACGATTCCCATGACTCCGGCCAGGGAAGGGGGGGCAGGTACGGGTAGCTTCAGGCGGCAAAAAATGAGTCCCAGCACAAAACCGGTCAACAGGGCTAGTATTACGTCACGCATATACAATCCCCCTAGAAAAAACAATTTTGGGTCACAGTTTGGGGTCAAGTTATTTGACAGGATTACAGGATAAAACACGATTAAGGCCTTGGGCATTCCTTTAGGTCTTTTATATTTTGACGGGATCTACGGGATCAAACGGGATCTTGTTTTTGCGCATTTGCATAACTCAGAGGTTTATAAACTAATTTATTCTGTGGCCTATACCTATTTGGAATGATTGTTAAATAACAAATCTTTTACAAATTAATCCCACAAAATACTTATCTACCCATAATAAAGACACTCAATCAGGCCCAAGTAATCCAACCATCCCATAAATCCCGTTAATCCCGTCGAAAAAGGGTCTTGTCTTTTAATCTTTTTATTGTAGACACGAACAACTTCCTTTAATCAGGAAAGACGGCAATACAAAGCACGCCTAACTTATATATCCTGCAAATCCTGTAATCCTGTCCAAAAGCCTTTAATCTTTAAATCTTTAAACCTTAGACAGGATTTCAGGATAAAACACGATTAAGGCCTTGGGCATTCCTTTAGGGTCTTTTATATTTTGACGGGATCTACGGGATCGAACGGGATCTTGTTTTTGCGCATTTGCATAACTCAGAGGTTTATAAACTAATTTATTCTGTGGTCTATACCTATTTAGAATGATTGTTAAATAACAAATCTTTTACAAATTAATCCCACAAAAAATCTTATCTAACCATAATAAAGACACTCAATCAGGCCCAAGTAATCCAACCATCCCATAAATCCCATTAATCCCGTCGAAAAAGGTTTTAATCTTTTAATCTTTAAAATCGTAGACACGAACAACTTCCCTTAATATTTAGCAAAGGCATCAGCCCAAAGCACGCCTAACTTATATATCCTGCAAATCCTGTAATCCTGTCTAAAAAAATATGTTTACCCCAAAGAAAAGCCCCAAATTTTTTTAAGACTTTTACATCTTTTCAGGTGCAGTAAGCCCCAGCAGCTGCAGCCCGTTGCGCAGTATGATGCGGGTGGCATCTACCAGCGCCAGGCGGGCAATACTTAATTCTTTGTCCTCAGTAATCACACGATGCGCATTATAAAAACTATGCAGAAGGCCTGCCACTTCGTGCAAATAGCGAGCAATTCTGTGCGGGGCCAGCTGACCGGCCGCATAAGTAATTTCTTCCGGCAAGTCCACCAGCCTGCGGGCCAGAGCCAGTTCGGCCTCACCGGAGAGTTTTTGTAGATACATTCCCTCCCGCGCCTGGTCAATAATTTCAGTGGCACCGGGCTGCCGTAAAATACTACAAATACGGGCATGCGCGTATTGAATATAATAAACAGGGTTTTCGTTAGTTTTAGATTTGGCCAGGTCCAAATCAAAATCCAAGTGGCTGTCCGAACTGCGCATGACAAAGAAATAACGGGCAGCATCTTTTCCTACTTCTTCCACTAATTCTTCCAGGGTAATGAACTGGCCGGTACGCTTGGACATGCGTACCATTTCTCCACCCCTGAACAGCCGCACCAACTGCATAATAACTACATCCAGGGTATTGGGGTCATAACCCAGTGCGTCCACCACGCCTTTCATCCTGGGCACGTGGCCATGGTGGTCCGCCCCCCATACATTTATTACCCAGTCAAAGCCCCGCAGGAATTTATCCATATGATAGGCTGCGTCAGCGGCAAAATAGGTAGGTATACCATTCTTGCGTACCAGCACTTCATCCTTTTCCACCCCGAAATCAGTGGCCTTAAACCATAAAGCGCCTTCTTGTTCATAGGTGTGACCACTATCCTGGAGCAACTTTATGGCCTTATCAACCTTGCCGCTGTCATGCAGAGACTGTTCGGAAAACCAAACATTGTATTCCACACCGAATTCTTCTAAACCCTTTTTAATGGCATCCAGTTTCTCCCGCAGGGAAAATTCTATCAGGGCGCTGCGGCGACTAGTTTCTTCAGCGTCCAAATACTTGTCACCGCACTGTTTTACAAAATTTTCAACTGTATCTGTTATATCCTGCCCATGATAGCCGCCTTCAGGGATATCCCCTTCTCTTCCCAGCAGCTGAAAATATCTGGCTTCCAGTGACAGCCCAAAATTTTCTATTTGCTTGCCGGCATCATTTATGTAATATTCACGGGAAACATCATAGCCGGCAAAATCAAGTATCCCAGCCAGGCTGTCCCCCAGGGCCGCTCCTCTGGCGTTACCCATGTGTAAAAGGCCTGTGGGATTGGCACTTACGAATTCTACCTGCACCTTTTTTCCGCCACCCAAAGCGACGCGCCCGTAATCTTCATTTTCATTAAAGATAGCGGGAAAACCTTCCAGGGGCCAGCCCTCATCAAGGTAAAAATTAATGAAACCGGGGCCGGCAATCTCAATATTTTTGACCCGGCTATTGCCGGCCTTTAAGTTTTTAACCAGTATGTCTGCAATTTTCCGGGGGGCATTCCGGGCCGGTTTAGCCAGCATCATGGCCAAGTTGGTGGCAAAGTCGCCGTGATCCTTTTCGCGGGGCACTTCTAGGGTAAAGGAGGGGATTTCCAGTGCAGGAAGTTCTCCTGCTTCTATGGATTTTTCCACTGCTATTATTAATGCCTCGCGCACTTCTGAACGTAATTTTTCTACTATGTGCATTGCAATCACCTCTTGAGCACTTTTCAACACTAAGCTCTATTATATCCTGTTTTCTCCGCCACAAAAAGACAAAATTGGCAGAGAGTTTGGTTGCTAAGCTAGAAAGTTTATTTAGTAGGCAAGCCTTTAAACCCTTAAACCTTTAAATCTTAGACAGGATTACAGGATAAAGGACGATTAAAGATTAAGGCCTTGGGTATTCCTTTGGGGTCTTTTTTATCTTTTGTCGGGATTAACGGGATCGAACGGGATTTTTTTATGCGCATTTGCGTTATTGTTAGCATTTATAAGCTATCCACTCTATGTTCAGAATTTATTCTTGTACAGTTTGAAAATTAGAAAGGGAAAGAGTATTGCCAACCCATTCCAGCATTCCAACTCTTCCAACTATTTTCTTAACCAACTAATAACTAACCCCTAAACAGGATTGGGATAAAACACGATTAAGGGCCTTGGGCATTCCTTTAGAGCCTCTTAGTACTTATCCATAATTGCTTCTAAATAGACCCATAGAAAAACCCTGGTCTGCCCAATAGAAAAAGCCATTCATTCTAAGCCCCCGTAATTCACCCATCCCGCAAATCCCGTCAATCCCGTCGAAAAAAGGTCTTGTCTTTTAATCTTTTAATCGTAGACACGAACAACTCCCCTTAATCCAAGGCATCAATCCAAAGCTCGCCTAACTTATCTATCCTGCAAATCCTGTAATCCTGTCTAAAAAAGGTCTTAAATCTTTTAAATCTTAAAATCTTAGACAGGATTACAGGATAAAACACGATTAAGGGCCTTGGGCATTTCTTTGGGGTCTTTTATTTTGACGGGATTTCGTAATTCAATAATCCTATAAATCCCGTTAATCCCGTCAAAAGGTCTTAGGTTCTTTAATCTCTTAATCATTAAACCGTAGGCACGAACAATATCGCTTAGTCAGCAGAGACATCAATCCAAGTCCCGCTTAACTTACCTATCCTGCAATCCTGTAATCCTGTCCAAAAAGGTCTTTATCTTTTAAATCTTTAAATCTTAGACAGGATTACAGGATAAAACACGATTAAGGCCTTGGGCATTTCTTTTGGGTCTTTTATTTTAGACGGGATTTACGGGATCAAACGGGATCTTGTTTATCGCATTTGCATAACTCAGAGGTTTGTAAACTAATTTATTCTGTGGTCTACACCTATTTGGAAGGATTTTTAAATAATAAATCTTTTACAAATTAGTCCCACAAAAAATCTTATCTAACCAAAATAAAGACACTAAATCAGGCCCAAGTAATCCAACCATCCCATAAATCCCGTTAATCCCGTCGAAAAAGGGTTTAAATCTTTTAATCTTTAAAATCGTAGGCACGAACAACTTTCCTTAATCAGCAAAGGCATCAATCCAAAGCTCGCCTAACTTATCTATCCTGCAAATCCTGTAATCCTGTCAAAAATGTCTTATGTTAATTCACAAAACAAAGCCGGTGAGTTAACTAACTCACCGGCTATTTTATATCTTATTCAGCCTCATATCCTGCGGCGAAGGCTTTTTTGTTTACTTCCAGGAACTTGGGTGGGACTGTTTTTTCCAGGGCCTGTTCCCAGATCTCCCTGTCTATGGGCATGCTGCGGGCCATTGCCCCTAACAGTACCACGTTAGCGGCCTTGGCATTGCCGCACTCAACGGCTTTGTCCAAAGCATCGATGGCAAGGGAGCCCGGCGCCTTGTTACTGATATATTCCAATATATTATCCGGATATTCAGCCAGCCCGGCCAGTACCGGTACCGGGGCAATGGTCTGCTTGTTAACGATGATGGCGCCGCCCTTTTTGAGATAGGGCAACAAGCGCAGAGCTTCCAACTGCTCAAAAGCCAGTATTACGTCGGCTTTTCCCCCTTCAATTAAGGGGGAATGAACCTCTTCACCCAGCCGAACCTGGGTCACAACACTGCCACCGCGCTGGGCCATGCCGTGAATCTCAGACATCTTTATATCATAGCCGGCCGACCTGGCAGCGGCGCAAAGCACTTTACTGGCTAAAATGGTCCCCTGCCCGCCGACACCTACCAGCAATACATCAACAGGATTACGCATTGGCATTACCACCTTTCACCATGGCTCCGAACTTGCAAACCTGCATACATACACCACAGCCGTTACAGGTGTTGGGATCCACTTGCGCCTTATCATCCGTAACGGATATTGCCGGGCAGCTAAGGCGCAGACATGCCTTGCAACCTTCACAGGTATCCGCATCGACTTCAATGGCCGGCCCTTCAGGCTCCTTGCTTAGAAGGGCACAGGGCCTGCGGGCGATAATTACCGAAGGTCCGGGATCGGCTACCTCGGTTTTAACCGTATCCTTAAGCTGTTCCAGGTCCAGGGGATCCACCACTTTAACTCTTTTCACCCCGATGGCCCGGCACAGTGCTTCCAGGTCAACTTCGGGTGCTTCTTCACCCATCAGGTTGCGGCCCGTGGCCGGGTGGTCCTGGTGTCCGGTCATGGCGGTGGTACGGTTGTCAACGATGATGACCGTGGAATTGCCCTGGTTATATACCACATTTAAAAGGCCTGTAATACCTGAGTGCATAAAGGTGGAGTCGCCGATAACGGCTACCGTACGCCCGTGCATTTCAGGCACTGCTTTTTCGGCACCGTGGGCCATACCGATACTTGCCCCCATGCAGACACAGCTGTCGATACCTTCCAGAGGCGGCAAACCGCCCAGGGTGTAACAGCCAATATCGCCGGTAACCATAAGCTTCAGTTTTTTCAGGGTATAGAAAACTCCCCTGTGCGGGCAACCCGGACATAGAACGGGAGGGCGTCCAGGAACAGGCGGCATATCATTAAAACAGTGTTCAGTGCCGTCAGATGCCAGTTCTCCTGCTTGAATAAACTTTTGGCGTAAAAGCTCAGGCGAAAATTCTCCGGTGACAGGGAACAATTCCTTGCCCACTAAATTAATGCCTTCTATCTGCATTTGCTCTTCCATAAAAGGTTCCAGTTCTTCCACTACGTATAAATGGTCCACAGCTATGGCAAACTCTCTAATCTTATCCAATGGCAAAGGGTTGGTCATTCCTACTTTAAAAACTGAAGCGTGGGGTAATAATTCCTTAACGTACTGGTAACTGATACCGCTGGTTACCACTCCCACCTTATTATCCTGCATTTCCACTTTATTTAGCGGAGTGCTTTCGCTATATTCCCGTAATTTCTCGTGGCGCTTATCCAGATCAACTCTGCGCATGCGGGCGAATGCAGGAACCATTAAGTTCTTTTTGGCATCCTTTTGGTAGTTACGTACTTCACGCTGCACAGGTTCTCCGGCAGCAACCAAGGTTTGAGAATGGGCAACGCGAGTGGTTATGCGCAGCATCACCGGGATGTCCATAAGCTCACTTAACTCCAGGCCCTGTCGAACCATATCCTTTGCTTCCTGGCTGTCGGAAGGTTCCAAAATGGGAATCTTGGCAAACTTGGCAAAGTAGCGGTTGTCCTGCTCATTTTGTGAACTATGCATGCCCGGGTCGTCCGCGGAAATTAATACCAGACCGCCGTTTACGCCGGTATAAGCGAATGTCATCAGCGGGTCAGCGGCCACATTGACCCCTACGTGTTTCATGGTGACTAGGGTCCTGGCACCGGCCAGGCTGGAACCTATGCCCACTTCCAGGGCTACTTTTTCGTTTGGTGCCCACTCACAGTATATTTCTTTAGATTTGGCGATATTCTCCAGTATCTCTGTACTGGGTGTTCCGGGATATCCTGCGGCCAGGGTAACTCCTGCTTCCAGGGCTCCCAGGGCAATGGCTGCATTACCGGAATATAACTCTTTCACGTTGCTTACACCTCCGGAATTGGATGTTGAATTAAGGGGTCGTTTTTTTACGAAAATAAATTTTCATTCTAGTTTGTGTATATGGTTCATGTGAGTTTTAACGGGATAAGCGGGGTAAAAGGCTTTGCATGTGAGGCTTTGGGGTAAACAATTTTTTTAGACAGGATTAACAGGATCTACAGGATTGTTAAAAAAATACAAAAATACAATCGAAAGTCTTTATAACCTAAACAGAGCTTATGGACCAGTCCAAAATATTAAAACAAATAATTTAAAAATGTTTTTTAAGACCCCAATGCACTACCCTAAAGCATCCTGCAAATCCTGTAATCCTGTCAAAGAAAAAAAGACCCATAAGCCAAGACCCAAACAATAGGATTTTGTTTGGGTTTTTCCTATAGTTAATATCATAGCTTCATCAGCACAGATATAACTTAAACCATATTAAAAAGTTTGGTTCCGTATCCTGGCATTCCCGTAATCCTGTCTAAATGCCCTTTTCTTTTTTATCTTTATCCCGCTGATCTCGTTAATCCCGTCTAAAAAAATGCTTTTTGTCTTTTTTGTTTCTCCTAATTCTATCGCAGCTTCATTAGTACAATAGACAATTGACCACAAACAAAATTTAATTCCGTATCCTGCTAATCCTGTAATCCTGTCTAATGTTTTTTTCTTTTAACGCTTTTTATTTTTCTTGTCTATAGTCAAACACTCTCTTTACTTTTCCCGTGCTGCGCTCTAAGGAGCGAGGTTCTAGGAGGCGTACTTTCGCGTTTATTTGCAGCACGCTGCGCATACGCTCCTTGATGCGCCTTTCCAGTGCCTCCAGATCGCGGAAGGCCCCGGTAAACATTTCGTCGGTTAACTCCACCTGAACCTCCAGGTAATCCAGATAACCCTTTTTATCCACTATTATTTTATAGTGCGGTGTAGTACCGTCTATATCCATCAGAACTGTCTCTATTTGTGAAGGGAATACATTGACCCCGGAAATAATAAGCATATCATCCGTACGTCCCATAACTTTACGCATCCTTACCGTGGTACGGCCGCAGGCACACTTTTGGGGGTTTAATACCGTGATATCCCTGGTACGATACCGTATTATAGGCAGTGCTTCCTTGGTCAGCGTTGTTATTACCAGTTCTCCCTCTTCACCGTAATCAAGCGGCTTCCCGGTCTCGGGGTCGATTACCTCCACCAAAAAATGATCCTCATTGATGTGCAGACCGGATTCAATTGTACATTCCCCGGCTACACCGGGCCCCATTATTTCACTCAGGCCAAAGTTATCCGTTGCCTTGGCCCCCCATGCTTTTTCCAGCTCATTACGCATACTCTCGGTCCAGGCCTCAGAACCGTATAAACCTACTCTAATGTTCAGAGAGGCAGGGTCTATCCCCATTCCCACTGCTGCTTCAGCAAGGTGCAGGCAATAAGAAGGTGTTCCCACCAGGGCAGTGGTGTTAAAGTCCTGCATAAGCATGATCTGCCGCTCGGTATTACCCACGGAGGCCGGGACAATGGTGGCGCCCACTTTCTCCAGCCCGTAATGAAGACCGAAAGCTCCCGTAAAAAGGCCGTAACCAAAGGTTATCTGTACCACATCGTCTGCGGTTACCCCGGCCTGGCAAGCCACTCGGGCCACCAGATCAGACCATGTATCAAGATCCCTTTGACTGTAACCTACCACAGTGGGCTTGCCGGTAGTGCCTGACGAGGCATGCAGCCGCACAATTTTATTCATGGGCATGGCAAAAAGCCCGTAAGGGTAATTATCCCGCAGGGCGGTTTTAGTGGTAAAAGGCAGTTTGGCAACATCTTCCAGACCCTGTACATCTGCAGGCCTGATACCATGTTCATCAAAAAGCCGGCGATAATAAGGAACATGCTCATATACCCGATGCACTGTTTCCTTCAAGCGCAACAGCTGTAGTGATTGGAGCTGCTCCCTATCCATGCATTCATGTTGTATATCCCAAATCATAAGCTCTCCACTTCCTTGTTCTAAAGCACATAATTATTACCCCATGCTTTCTCAGAGCCTGGGGTAACTCTCTTTGTACAAACATTCAACAGATCAAAAAAACAATGGCGGAAACCCGACATCATCATTGATCAAACAGCAGCGGCTCACTAAAGGTATTTCAACCAATAAGCTGCCGCTGCTAAATGACAGGCGGGCAGGGTACACCCCTTTTTTATTTAACTGGTTCATGTGCAAATAATAATGGGATTTCTAAGAAAATTATTAGGGTCGATTCTTTTGGGTCGTTTTTTTGACAGGATTTTGTTTGTGTCGGTATTTCATAGTATTACTGGTAGTTCTTTACCTTGATGTGTATAATGGTTGTTTCCTATAGTTAATATCATAGCTTCATCAGCACCAATATAACTTTGGACCATATGCAAAAAGTTAGTTCAGTATCCTGCTAATCCTGTAATCCTGTCTAATGTTTTTTTCCTTTGTTTTCATCTCTATCCCGGTGATCTCGTTAATCCCGTCTAAAAAAATGCTTTTTGTTCTTCTTTTCTGTCATTCTATAGATTTTGACAAATTCCTTCCTTCTGCACAAAATCTATTCCGCTAGGTCCAATTACTTTTCTTGGAAACACGCCCCGGCGGCGGACAAACCTGGTCATGCGCCGGAAAGCCTCACTCAAATCATCTGACGAATAAGCATACGACACACGGATAAATCCTTCCCCGGCGTTACCGAAGGCACTGCCGGGTACCACGGCCACCTTTTCTTCCTGGAGCAACTGCTCGGCAAATTCTTCTGAGGAAAGCCCCGTCACCGAGGTTTTCGGAAATGCATAGAAGGCCCCTTTGGGCTCAAAACAAGGCAGCCCCATTTCTTTAAAACTCTGCATCACCAGATGTCGGCGGCGGCTAAATTCTTGGACCATTCGTTTCATGGCCGGACGTCCGCTTTTCAGTGCTTCTATGGCAGCCATTTGGGCAGTGATAGGAGCACACATGATGGAATACTGGTGAATTTTAGTCATAGCACCGATAAAATCAGGATTACTTGCAGCATAGGCAACTCGCCAACCGGTCATGGCATAGGCTTTGCTAAAGCCATTCAGTAAAACAGTTCTGTCTCTCATGCCCGGCAACGAGGACATGCAGGTATGTTCACCCACATAAGTTAATTTATCATATATTTCATCGGATACAACTATCAAATCATGGCTTTTAGCAATTTCAGCCAGGGCCAGCAGCCCTTTCCTATCCATTACAGCTCCCGTAGGATTGCTGGGATAAGACAAAAGCAATGCCTTTGTCTTAGGGGTGATAGCCTTTTCCACTTGTTCCGGGGTAAGACGAAATTCATTTTCCATTGTTGTGGGCAGTGGCACAGGAGTACCCCCGGCCAGCGAGACAATAGGTGCATAGGACACAAATGAAGGTTCGGGTATTAAAACTTCATCTCCCGAGCACACAATAGCACGCATAGCCAAATCCAGCGCCTCGCTAACTCCCACTGTAACCAGAATCTCTGAACGGGGGTCATAATTAACACCGTAACTACCGGAGAGATCCTTGCTAATTTCTTCTCTCAATTCCAGCAACCCGGAATTTGAGGTATACATGGTGTATCCCTTTTCCAGAGCATAGATGCTGGCCTCACGGATGTGCCAAGGGGTAACAAAATCGGGTTCCCCTACCCCCAACGAGATTACTCCCTTGGTCTCGGTAACCAGATCAAAGAATTTTCTAATGCCTGATGGCGGTATGGCCTTAACTACAGGACTTAATTTATCATTCCAGGAATTATTCACGGGGAAATCACCAACCTTCTGTCTTCTTCTTCATCATCAATTATTACACCGTCTTGCTTATAGGTCTTTAGCACAAAATGACTGGTGGTGCTTACCACCCCTTCAATGGTGGCCAATTTTGTAGATACGAAATTCGCTACTTGCTTCATAGTTTTCCCTTCCACAAAGACCGCCAGGTCGTAAGTGCCACTCATTAAACGGACGCTTCTGACTTCGGGAAAGCGGTAAATGCGTTCCGCCACGGTATCGTAACCGGTATCACGCTGTGGCGTTATCCGCACCTCAATCATGGCGTCCACCTTTTCTTCTCCCGCTTTTTCCCAGTTGATAAGGGTCATATATTTCAAAATTGTTTTATTGCCTTCCATATTCCTTATTTCTTCCCGTACTGTCTCGGTGTCCGCGTTGAGCATGATGGCAATCTCTTCCACGGTCAATTTTGCATTAGATTCCAGCAGTTCGAGAATCTCTTCTTTTTTGATCACACTTTCACTCCTTTCACTTATACCTAAAAAAATAAAAAACTCCCGCCCCTAAACAAGGGACGAGAGATATACTCGCGGTACCACCCAAGTTGACTGCAACAATAAATTATTTACAGTCCCCTTAAAGCCCGGTAACGAGGGCTAACCGGCACTGGCATACTCCCTTAAAAAAGTGCTCCTTTTAGAACACTTACTTTAAAGTTTCAGCCCGCAGCTCAAAGGCGGCCCAAGTGCCTTCTTCAACCGGGCTCTCACCGCCCCCGGCTCGCTAGAATGATTGACAGCACTCTTCTTCCCTATCATTGCCTTACTTTTCAAAAAAGTTAGAGTTATTATAGCACGGGGCTCAGGGGGTGTCAACGATTATTGTCCGATGCCGTTACCGTCGCCGTAAGTTCGCTGCGTGCACTCCTTATCCCGTTTATAAAGAAAACCTATACCTAATATGAGGGCACTAATAACGAGGCCCACATAAAGGGGGTCAATAGAAGCGGGAAAAGCAAATGCCCATATAATAGTCAGCATAGGTGCAACAGCAACGGCTACGCGTCCCCATACGGCATTTACACGGCCGGCTAAAAAGATGGCCCCGGCCAGGGGAATAAAAACCGTTACGCCTCGCAGCGCCATAGATAAGAAAGCCCATTTGAGAATTAGAGAATGCATATTGGCAGTTACAAGAACAAAAACTCCCAGACCAACTAAAAGAACCAGCCCCCGGGAAACCAACAACATCTCTTTTTCCTTGGCCAAGGGGCGGAAGCGAGAGTAAATATCCCGGTTCAAGACCGTACTGATGCCCAAACTAAGCGCGGCACCGGTTAATACCAGTGATATAAAAAGGGTAGCCACGGTAATGCCGCCCAGCCATGGAGGCATATAATCAAAGATAAAACGGGGCAGTGCGGACGCAGGAGACATATCAGGATGCCGGGCACGCATAAACATCCCTACCATGACCGCTGCAACTCCGATTACCGGTATCAAAAGGCCCGAAAGAATTGCTCCGCGGCGGGCCGATTTAATGTCTGAAGCAGCAAAAAGCGGCTGTAGATAGGTTTGGGTTGAGGCAAAACCAACGACCACGGAAAAAATACTGGCTAGCTCTGTTCCTACCCCCCTGGGGAAGAAGCTCAAATATGGCTCGGCGGGTAAAGCGGCTGACATGCCGGTACCCCCCCCCAAAAAAGAAAGCCCCATAATCCCGGCTACCACCATGCTTACATAAATTAAAACAAGCTTGATTAGCCCCACCAGGCTGGCAGCCCAAAAGCCGCCTGCGATAACGTACAGCACAATTAAAGCCGAGGCCAGAGCAGCTGCACCGGTGGCATCCAGTCCGAAAATTATAACCAACAGGGGTATGGCGGCTAACACCTGGGCCCCAATTTGAATAAACATCCCCACCGAAGTATAAACTGCTACCCAGGGCGCTACATTTTTCCCATAAACAGTAGCCAGGTACTGGGAAACTGTTTCTACATTTTTTTCCCTGAGCGGCCTGGTCAGAAGTATCGCCATCAATATACAGCTTAACCCTGCACCAAGGGTAAACCACATGCCGCAAAATCCGTATTTAAAGGCCATCTCAGATGTCCCTATAGTGCTGGTCCCGCCAACAAAGCTTCCCACCAGTGAGCCACTAATTAATATGGAGCCCATTTTTTTCCCGCCCACAGTAAAATCAGAGGCCGTGCGCACAAATTTTGCCGTGTAAATACCGGCACCGCTTACCACTATTAAAGTCATGATAATACTTATGTAGTGACTTGATGTTAACAAAAAATAACACCTTCTCAAAAAGGATTTCGGGTAAGCCTTTGACAATGGCTACCCGAAATCCTTTTTTTACCGCATTTCCATTTATCTGTGAACAAGATAAGTTTACATGGTTAACTGCCCGTTATCAGTATTAAAAAGCTGCAGAATTCTTTCTTCATCACCGGTAAGTGCATTAATATAAACGAGGAAGATATTACCCTGCATGTTACCTTCAAACTCCCACGTTAGTTTTTCTTCATACGTTTCCATGGGAATTAAGGCTAGCCGGCCCTTTTTCTTAACTTCAATCCCTTGTCCGACAAGTTCCCTGGCTTCTTGTTCCGACAACTTGGGCTCAGGAATGTCACGTTTACGGTGTCCCATTAAATAACCTCTGGCATCGGTTCCTACTACCTGGCCATTATCAAGGGCCACGGATACCTTCACCATGTCCATATATACAATAACATCATCCTTTTCGGTGACAAAGTTGTAAGTGACTACACCATCATTTTTTTGGTAATAGCTTGCCACCATGTCCTTGTATCCCCGCTGCTCCAGAAACTGCTTTGCTTTTTCCTTTGCTTGTCCCGCATCATATTTCTCTTCTCCCACCTCCCGGGGAACAATACTCCAGATAACTTTTCCACCCTTTCTGGAGATATCCATTATAGCCGGCTGGCCTGCAGCTTCACCATTTTCACGTGGGGTAAGTTCCACCCGGTAGGCAGGGATGTTGCCTTCTACTTGTCCCGTAACCTGGGCTATATAATTCTTTTCTTGCCCGCCGTCAATAAATTTCAACGCCCTTTTTTTACTTTCATTTTCATCAACAGTTTCATCACCAAGGGCCTTGGGATCCCTGCTTTGCAAATGGTCGGAAAAGGGTCCGTCATAAATTAATGTGGGGTAACTGTGCATTTTTTCATCTATGGTTTGGAAGTTTGCACTGGCCAGCTGTTTTCCTTCTTGGCCTAACTCAGCCCGGGTTCTCCCTGCCATTTCTCGGAAATTAATTGTGCCGTCAGTGACTTTTGTTTCCACTTTTTGCAATTCACTGTTGAGGTCTCCGGCCTGCTGATATAACTCTTGTAAACTGGCGTACTGCTTATCAGTTAGGGTTTTACCTTCTACCGTATTATCAGCCAGATTTCTCGTAAAATCACCCATTTGGGCTAAGAACTTTGCGGTTCTTCCAATAACCACGTCAGATACCGGTAGTTGCGTAATATTGTCCAGCGCAGCAGTTGTCTGCTGCCATATTTCCGTAAAAAGCTTGTCATCCTGCTTCCTGTCCGCGGCAACCAAACTTTTGGCCAGCAATACTTCCAGGTTTTGCACATGATCAAGAGTATTATAAAATGCGCGGTTGTAGTTATTGGCCAGTGCAACTTCCATTCTCTGCTTACCTGTATACTGGCTATATCCCCAGTAACCCACTCCGGCAACGGCCAGTACGCCTACCAAGAGAGCAGCCATCCACTTTCGCACTACTATCCCTCCTTTAAATGCCATAAACGTGTCTGCCTATACGCATGGTAATGTTTCTGCTCCAAATCCAGGGACTGACCCTTTTGGCCGGGTTCCAAAAATAAAGTGCACCGTTGGTGGGATCCCACCCGCTCATTACCTGCCTGGCCGCCTTCAAAGATTCCTGATCTACCGGGCGGCCATACTGACCGTTTGATACGGATTCAAAAGCCAGTGGCTGGTATACAACACCGGCTAAGGTATTAGGAAATGCAGAACTTTGAACTCTATTCAGCATAACGGCTCCTACAGCCACTTTACCCAGATACGGCTCACCCCTTGCTTCTCCGGCGATAACTTTGGCCAGCAGGTAAGTTCCGTTTTTGTCCCTGGTCTGAGCATTACCGGTGGAAGACCATTGGCCAACATTGGCCTTCTTTTTCTGCTCATTTTGAGATCCCCAGGCGGTGTCTCTAACGGCATAGCCAAGGCGTTCCCAGGTATTATCACCGACAACACCGTCAGTACTTAAACCGTTTCGTGCTTGAAAACTTTTGACAGCCTGACTGGTTTTTGCTCCGTAAACTCCATCTACCGCACCTTTGTAGAATCCCCATTGACTCAGCTTGTACTGTGCCTTGTTTACATCATTGCCGGTACTGCCCCAATAAAGTGTCTTATTTTGGGCCATTGCATGCTGCCCGAATAGGAAAGAGGCAAAAACCCCCAAGCTCAACAAGAATACTAACGTTATGTGCAAAAAGTAGTGCTTAAAGCGCGTTTTCAATTACCATAAACCCCCTTACCTATGTTATATTGTTTACATAGTTTTTCATTAAATAAGAGTTAGTATGTAAAAAATATAAAGAAAAGGATTATTATTTGCGCGAAAGGAGGATTACTTATGAGCACTGATGTTGACCGGTTTGTCCAGGATCACCAAGATGAGATTACCGATTTGGTCAATAAGGCTCTGAACAGGGCCGGGGACATTTTACAGCAAAAAGTTGCAGCCGGGGAAGTAAAGCCCAATATGCAGGAAGTATTACCTTTTTTGCTTTATGAGGTGCTGGTCACTCATACCGTTGCTACGTTACGCCTGGTAGATGAAATGTTGGCAGGGAAAAGCGGGGAGGAAAACACAAAGGGGCCCAGTCATTGATTTCGAGTGATTTTAAGGGGTGGTTTTTAATTTGAGTGTAAGTCTTTTTTGGGTTGTTTTTTTAATTTTTATAGCTGTTGCCGGTTTTGCTTACGGGTATTGGTTTGAGACTAAAAGAAAGCCTCATTTTAAGATTAAAAAGAAGGATAAGTAAAAGGCTCACCGTACGGTGAGCTTTTTTGTGGCATGGAATTAGAGAATTTAAAGATAAAGATCTTTTTTGGACAGGATTACAGGATTAGCAGGATAGATAAGTTAGGTGGGCTTTGGGTTAATGCCTTTGCTGATTAAGGGGAGTTGTTCGTGGCTACGGCTTAAAGATTTAAAGATTAAGACCTTTTTTTCGACGGGATTGACGGGATTTGCGGGATGGGTGAATTACGAAGGCTTGGGTGAATAGCTTTACTTTTGGGCAGATAAGGGGTTAGTTGGTTAGGGGGTAGGGGGTAGTTGGTTAGTTGGTTAGGAAAACAGTTGAATAAATTGGAATGAGTTGGTGCTAATTTTACCCTTTTCAACTTTCTGCTTTCAGCTGTCCAAGGATAATTACCGGACACAGAGTGGATTAGCTTAAATACGCTAAGCACGCATATGCACACAACAAAATCCCGTTCGACCCCGTTAATCCCGTCAAAAGATAAAAAAGACCCCCAAGGAATACCCAAGGCCTTAATCTTTAATCGTCTTTTATCCTGTAATCCTGTCTAAGGTTTTAAGATTTAAAGATTAAGTGCTTTTTGGACAGGATTACAGGATTGGCAGGATAGATATACTTTATAGTCTATTGCAATTAAGATTCTACACGCTTTTGTACCTTCAATAAAGCGTTCAGCACTTTCTAACGCATCCTTTGCTTCTTTACTAACCAAGTAAAAATCATTATAATCGCTGGCCTGCCGAAGGTCTTTAGCCTTTTTAAGAATTTTACCGAAATCCCTTGGAAGCTTTCCTGTTTTAATAAACTCTTTATTAAAGAGACTTATTACCCCGGAATGTTTTTTAGAATCTAAAGACTTGGTAGCCAAAACAGCCCGGGCAGTTTGAAAAACTGCATAATACGCACGGGAAACGGCATCTTGATATAATCCGCTATCGATCAAAACTCGTGACGCTTCAAGTCTTTCCAGTGCAGAATCAATCCGGTATTGTGCCAAATCATATGGACCTATACCCGCCATAGAACTTCACCATCCCGGGCAACATTTGCTGCAAAGGGTATTTGCCATCTGGTCATACGGTCAAATTCTTTTGCATCATAGATACTGAGTGAAATGTCTATGGAATGTTCCAATTCCGCATCTAATATAAAGTCATATATTTTGTCGCGGTCAATTTGCCGGCGATCTTTTACAAGCAGCAAAATGTCCAGGTCAGAGTCCGGTGTACTATCTCCCCTGGCCTTCGAGCCATAGAGAATAACTGAACGGATTTGCTTGGGACATACTTGACCCAAATGAGAAACAAATTGGTTTAAAACTTCCTGCTCAAGCCGGGTAAGTTTCATAAATATCACCGCTTTCTGGAGATAACTTGCTTAAAACTATACCATTTTATGTAATTCAAAACAATAGATAAAAGACCCCGAAGGAGTGCCCGAGGCCTTTATCGTCTTTTATCCTGTAATCCTGTCTAAGGTTTTAAGATTTTACTGTTGCTTAATAACATTTATGATCAGCTGTAGGCTATTTATTTCTTCTTTGACCACCAGATCAATAAAATCAGATATATCTCCTTCGTCCGCTTTCATTAAGGTTCTGTAATACTCCTCTCTTTTTTCTTTCTTTATGACCACGGGAAGATAGCCTTTTTGCATTAGTATTAGATTCATAACAAGCCTTGCCACCCTGCCATTGCCGTCATCAAAGGGATGAATAGCGGCCAGCTGGTGATGTGCTATAGCAGCCAGCTCAATTGGATGACGGCCGGAGTTATTTATGAAGTTAACCAGTTTGCCCATTTTTTCCGGGACTTTTATGGGCTCGCAGTATTTATGTATATGGCCGTTAATTGTTATTACGTGGTTGGGCTGAGTCTTGTATTTTCCAGGCGTAATTTCTTTTTGCACTCTATTTTCTCTGGGGCCTACCCAAATATATTGAATGCCTTTCATAAGCAGTGCATGGAGTTCTTTTATTAATCCTTCGGTAAGGGCCCTTTTATCTTTAATAATGTCTTTAATCCAATCAATGGCTTCGGCATGGTTTTGTACCTCGAGATATTCTTGCAGGGTTTTTCCTTTGGAGGTTAATCCATGTTGCAAAAAAAATGAGGTTTCTTGCAGGGTAAGGGTGTTTCCTTCAATGGCGTTGGAGTTATATGTCCAGTCAATTTTAAATTTTTCATCTATAGCTTCCATGAGCTCCGGTGAGAGCGGCCTATAATTGTCCAGTTCAGCTTTGAGCTTATCTAGGTCTTTAAAACTCATAACTGTCACCACCTACGGTATTATACCATATTCCTTAACCTGGGAAAATTGAAAGGATTAAATGATTAAGTACTTTTTGGACAGGATTACAGGATTGGCAGGATAGATAAGTTAGGTGGGCTTTGGATTGATGCTTTTGCTGATTAAGGGGAGTTGTTCGTGGCTACGGCTTAAGGATTAAAAGATTAAGACCTTTATTTCGACGGGATTAACGGGATTTGCGGGATGGGTGAATTACGGAGGCTTGGGTGAATGGCTTTACTTTTGGGCAGATAAGGTAGTTAGTTGGTTAGTTGGTTATTTGGTTAGGAAAACAGTTGAATAAATTGGAATGAGTTGGTGCTAATTTTACCCTTTCCAACTTTCTGCTTTCCAGCTGTCCAAGGATAATTGCCGGACACAGAGTGGATTAGTTTAAATACGATAGGTCACGCATATGCGCACGAACAAAATCCCGTTCGATCCCGTTAATCCCGTCAAAACTCACATGAACTATATACACAAACTAGAATGAAAATTTATTTTCGTAAAAAAATAGCAAAGATCCAAGATTGTCATTCTGAGTGCAGTGAAGAATCTGAGTAGAATGACATGAATCTGGACTTTTGCAGCGGTCCCGGACGGGTTCTCTTGCTTCCTTGCTTAAAAGTATTGTTTGGGTCTTGGCTTATGGGTCTTTTTCTTTGACAGGATTACAGGATTTGCAGGATGCTTTAGGGTAGTGCTTTGGGGTCTTAAAAAACATTTTTAAATTATTTGTTTAATATATTGGACTGGTCCATAAGCTCTGTTCAGGTGATAAAGACTTTCGATTGTATTTTTCTATTTGTTTAACAATCCTGTAGATCCTGTTAATCCTGTCTAAAAAAATTGTTTACCCCAAAGCCACACATGCAAAGCCTTTTATCCCGCTTATCCCGCTAAAACATTTATTTTCGTAAAAAAAGACCCCAAAGAAATGCCCCAAGCCTTGATCGTCTTTTATCCTGTAATCCTGTCTAAGGGTTAGATTGTTAGTTGGTTAGGGGTTAGGGGTTAGTTAGAAGAGTTGGAATCCGGCTGGTAATAATCTTTTCCCTTTCCAACTTTCTGCTTTCCAACTTTATCATCCTTTTCTCGCATCCCGGTATTCTCTTGCCTTTTTCACCAGAGCCGGGGCCCAGCCGGATGTGCCCAGGGCGTGCAGGTGGGTGTACGATGCCAGAACATTTTTATATACCAGACCGTCGCCGTGGCCGTCAATGCCGTGGCCACGGGTTACACGCCATGCAGTTTGGAGGCAGGAAGTATCTAAATTTATAATCCTGGAATGATGAAATTCATGTCCCTTTAAGCAAGTACCTACCGGGAAATAAGGATTTTCCTTTTCCACCTCCAGGGCAATATATCCATGTCCCTGAGGTTTGCGCTGCATTTCCACATCAAAGGGGAGCGCCCCTACCATGGAGTGGCATACATCAGCATGGTTTTCATCCTGCCATTTAAGGCTCCTGCCCAGGTACATCAAACCGCCGCACTCAGCATAAACGGGCAGACCGTCATTAACGGCCATGCGAATTTGTTTTCTTAAGTCACTGTTATTTTCCAGTTCCCGGGGAAATATTTCCGGGAAGCCACCGCCAATATATAAGCCATCCAGTGGCGGCAATTGATTATCATTTATAGTATCTATGGGCACCAGTGTGGCTCCGGCAGCACTGAGTGCTTCCAAATTTTCAGGATAATAGAAACTAAACGCCCTGTCCATACAGATACCTATTCTTATGCCGGCGTTATCACTGTCCCCCGGTGTCAGGCTGTCAATATTCAAGTTTAGTGTATTGCTATCTTGATCTCCGGTGTTTACATGCAATGTCTTTGCGCCCCGGGCCATTTCCACCAGGCCGTCTAAGTCCAGGTACTGCCCGGCTTCGGTCCCGGCGGCATCGATTCCAGCGGCAAGTTCGTCATTTTCAGCGGCCGGGATAAGACCAAGATGCCGGTCCGGAATAGTAAATTGTTTACCCTTGGGTATGGCACCGAGTACAGGTATCCCGCAATAGTGTTCGATGGCGTTGCGAAGCATATTTTCGTGCCTGGAACGTGCCACTTTGTTCAGAATAACACCGCTTACTTTTACTTCAGAGTCAAACTCTATACATCCTTTTACTATGGCAGCAACACTCCGAGTCATCCTGGTTGTATTTACCACCAGGACAACCGGTGCTCCGATAATTTTAGCAATTTCTGCCGTACTGCCGCTCCCTTCCAGGTCCACCCCGTCAAAGAGCCCCATGGCACCTTCCACAACCCCAATCTCTGCACCTTTAATTCCTTTGGCCAGGGATTGTTTGATGGTTTCCTCGTCCATTATAAACCTGTCCAGGTTGCGGCAAGGACGTCCTGTTATACGCGCATGCCAACTGGGATCTATAAAGTCCGGTCCCTTTTTGAAGGACTGTACTACCATGTTTTTTTTCACCAGCCCGCTTAAAAGAGCCATGGTAAATGTAGTTTTGCCTGATCTCCCCTGCGGTGCACCTACCACAAGGCGAGGTATATTAACTAGTTGCTGCATTTTAAATCCCTTCTTCCTAACTAAAACAATCACGAAGATAAAGAAGACTTGGTTCAGGTGGGGTCTTGACCCCGCATGAACCTTAGTCGCACTTATTTCGAGCTTACAGCCTGTGCGAAGATAAGCGGTGGGAGTAGGTCCCCACCGCCTGATTCCCTTATATATAATTTATTTTATCTTACCCCAAGCGTCTTTGTCCATAGTACGTCTTTGGAAAGCCAGACATAGTTCACCTGCATTATGCAAAACACGGGCGGCTATTCACCGCCCGTGTCTAAAGTAGTTACCTAATTATAATACTATGCCTGAGCTGTTTTATTTCCAATCCAAAGCCATACCAACCAGGTCAATAAGCCCTTTAACTTCCACGCCCAAATCATGTTCTTCAACCATGGGGTAAAGCTGGGCCTTACAAATGGAGCATGGTGCGCATAGAATACCATTACCATCTTTACCAATGCCGGTTGCTCGCACTTGTTCTGCTTTTTTCCAGCTCAGTTCAATTCTTTTCTGGTACATTTCTTTATCGTCAAACAGTATACCGGAACCACCGCCGCAACAGAAGTTATCGGCCCCGTTAGGAGACATTTCCACATAATTAGCCACACTGGCCTTTATGCAGGTGCGCATATTGTCGTTCAGACCGCAGGCGCGTACATAGTTACACGGATCGTGCAATGTAGTAGGTTTGCTGTTCTTACTGGGGTCCAGTTTTAACTGATTGGTATTAATCAAATGAGCCACTTCATCGTGCAGGTGTGTAATGTCCCAGCGTATGGGCCGGTCTGCCAGGCTGGGCACGTACATTTTAGCAGCACGCCAGCCGTGTCCGCACTCACCCCAGACAATCTTTTTCACATTTAAATTTTGAGCGGCATTCAATAAGCGCATCACGTTATGCCGCTGGGTGTAGCGCTGGTCAAATAACAGCCCGAAGTTACCCGCCTCTGTTACGGTACTGGGAATTGTCCAGTTGGCGCCTATATACTTAAAGAACATCCCGGCCCCCATAAGTGTATACGGGTTTAAAAGGAAGTCCGCCGATGACGGAACGTACATGATGTCGGCATCCGGTTTGTCCACAGGGAATTCAATCTCAATGCCGAACTCATCCATACATTCCTCGGCCATAAATTCCAAGGTATCGATAATACCCGGCTTGGGTAGTCCGGTATGGTTACCGACCTTTTCCATGGCGCCGCCAACATCAGCGTGTAGTTTAGGTGTTATACCCAGCCAGTGCAGTATCTGCCTGCCTGCCATGGTAACTTCACAGGTATCAATGCCAAAGGGGCAAACGTGAGCACACCTGCGGCACTCACTGCACTGCCAAAAGTAGGAGTACCATTGTTCGATGACATCTAAGCTGATATCTTCTGCCCCTACTAAATTACCAAACCAGCGACCTTCCAAGGTAAAGTAGCGCCGGTATATTTTTCTAATTAATTCAGCACGATTGGTGGGAATATTGTTAGGGTCTCTCGTGCCGAGGTACGTATGACAGTTTTCAGCACACTGGCCGCACTTAGTACATGACTCCATGGCCATTACAAAGGAGCGAAACTTTTTGCGGTACTCATCCAAATACTCTAAAGCCTTTTCGGGCTTTAGCTCATCGGGAATAGGCTCCATATGGATCTTCCGCATATCCTTTTCGCCGGCTCTGCTTGGTTGTGCCATACCTTTATATTCAGCCATACTTTACACCCCCTCCGAAGCAGATTCGCCACCGCCACCGGACGGTAACCCCAAACCGGCTTTGCGGGCAGCGGGAATATCGATGTTGGGCATTCCGGGAGCGGGATCATGGTATACACGGTTAACAATCCAGCGCTCGGCAAACATGCCAAACAGGTGCATAAGTTTACTGAAGGGGAATACAATCAGCAGTATCTGCACCAACAAAAAGTGAGTCAAGAAAAAGTAACTTTCCAGCAGTTCCATGCCTACAACCGGCTGTAAAGTAAATAAGGCCACTATATAATCACGTACCGGTTCATATTCAATGTGAAACTGGCGAAAAAGGCGCATGATATTGCCCACGCCAACGATTAATAAAAGGTATACCAACCACACAACATCACTGGAATTGCTAATGGATTTTACTTCGCTTATGCTAAAACGTCTGATAAGCAGATAAGCAATAGAAAGGAATAGAACAATTCCAAAAACTGTACCCAATAAGTTGGATGCATCTTTACTCATTTCGGCAGTGATGCCGGGAATATATGCAAATTGTTCACCTAACAAGCCAAAGCCTACAACATGTCCTCCCAGTACATTCAAGAGCGCAAAATGCATAATAAATGCCCCTGCCCACAGGGCTTTATCAAACTTAAACAAGCTCCTAAACAAAAAGGCTTCTGTACCGATTTTTACCGCCACTTCCCCCCCACTCTTCAGCCAGGGGTCTGATAGGGTAACATTATGCACAATACGTGCTCCTACCCAGCGGCCAAGGCGGTAGAAAACTCCCAATACAAAAATTGTTATCGTAATAAAGGGAAGAATTTGACCAATTAACAGCTTCACGCAAGCACCTCCTCCGGCCCGGGATGGGTTATTTCTAACACAGCCCTCCGGTGTTATTGAAACATCCTGACAAAATGCACCAAGTGCAGCGGGAAACCGTTCATTCATCCGGTTACCCCGCTGTGCCGGTGCAATTATACCTTTCCAACATATGAGTGCTTATACCTCATTCAATGTTACAGCATCGTTAGGGCAAACGCTGACACAGCTCTCACAGCCCAGGCACTCATCAGGGTCAACTACAACAGCCTTGTCGTCCTTCATTTCCAATACCTCAGCCGGGCAGTTGTCAACGCATTCACCACAACCTTCACACTTCTCAGCATCAATTTCTACCTTGAACATAAATGTTCACCTCCTTAAATTTTTTGTTCTTTTATTTAATTTAATGCAGCAACCCCATTTACGGATGTCTCCTCTCCTAAACAGGGATGCTCATAGCTTATTTGATTGATTTTTTGTGCAATTAAGTACTTGACTAAAAATAACGCTCACGGGAGACGAATTTTTTATAAACAATACCTAATTCGTTATCGTTTATATTATTCCTTCTTACTTGGCGCTATTTGCATAAAACTTTACATTTGTTCTTTAAATACAACACCTTACAAAATTAGACATTTCCTGATTTGGTATTGTTACTTCTTCGTAACATATTATACTTCAACTTTACCGGTGTTGTCCACAGAAGGTATATGATTACCTTTTCCAATATCTCGCTCACGCGCACTCTACCAAAATATTTGACATGTATCCAATTCGGTTGATATATTAAAAGCGATATCTCTATGTATTGCTGTTCATTAACTTAACCTGATCAATTGTGAGGAGAGATGTAAAATGCCTATTTATGAATTCAGGTGTACCAAGTGCAGCGAATTATTTGAAAAGCTCATTATTAACACCGGTGAGCATGTGGAAATAAGGTGTCCGGAATGCAAGTCCCAGGAATTTGAGCGTGTAATGAGCGCAACTAATTTTAACATGGACCCGGGCTCAAAGAAAGCCGGCGAGAAGAAGTCTAAGTCCACCGTAAAATCTTGCAGCCCGGGGAATAGTTGTACAACCCTAGAATTGCCGGGCGCGGGTGACTGAAAGGACGGTCAGAGCCGCTCATGATTAGATACAGAAAATCCCCCGGGAAAAAACCGATGTGCCCTTTTTGCGGACTTGATATCGAAAGGCCGCAGGAATTAGAGACCAAAAGACTGGGCGAGATGCCGGTAGGGTCATGTGCCTGCGGTGCGGTTTACGCTTATGATGTTACCGGACATAATTTGGGGCCTGCTTTTAGCGAGGCACTTGTTTTTGCCTGTGACATGGACTGGGACCTAGCATGGGGCTTATTACCCGAAGAAGATTACTTGGAAAAGCTAGTCGAAAACTACGACCTGGAAAGCCATTTAATTGTACCGGAAGGTAATTTGAATGGCAGGAGAGTAGCCGGGGCACTTTATTTTATTAGGCCCCATTTTGATATTCAAGAGGTCACTGCCGAGGGTGTACAGAAGAGGATTAAGAGAGCCTCTCCGGTGGACACGGCCAACCGGTCACCGGTTAAATGGCACACCGGCAAAAGAAAATATACCCGCGCAGAACTAAATGAGATAGTAGATCAATTCCAGGTTAAAAAAGCACAAGAGATCGCCGAAGAGGATAAAAGAATTATCAGGGACCTGCAGCGTCTTCTGTATTCAGATGACGAACTGCTCCGGCTGAAAAGTGTGGATATCTTGGGGAAGGTCTCAGCTGTCATTGTCCGCAAGGATCCGGCCCCGGTCACCAAGCTTTTGCAGGGATTGTTTTCTTCCTTTGAATTTACTGCTTCCTCAAGCTGGGGAGCGGTTGACGCTATTGGAGCAATTATTGCCAATATACCGGATATCTTCGCCGGATACATCCCTACATTATACCAATTTCTTGGTGAGAAGACATTACGGGCCAGTGCTTTACGTGCTATTGTAAATATAGCTGGTACACGGCCGGAATATGTCCAAAAGACAGCGCAATATTTTGTTCCCTACCTTAAGGATTCGGATCCTTATGTGAGGGGTTACACAGTATGGCTGCTTGGTCTTCTGGGAGCTGCCGGGGTCAAAAATGACCTGGAGGCGGTAAAAGACGATCATACCAAAATCAAGCTGTATGATGCTGGAAGAACATTTGAAAAAAGTATCGGTCAGCTTGCTGACGAAGCATTAGAAAAACTATAACCGCTAAATTTTCCGGTCACAAGAAAGGCGTGCTAAATCAGTTCCCTTTGCGCGCTTTTCAGTTCTTTTTTCCTTTGTCCTTGCCATATAAATGGCAAGGTATACTTTCCTAAAGTGCTTAGAAAGGCACTCCCGGCCGAATGGGAGTGCCTTTTTTGCCGCAGAATACCCCTTATGCACCCTTAATCAAATCCTGAACAGGTGTCTTGATAATCTTGGAAACAGATATAAGAGACCCTGCATGATCCTTACCCTGTTTGCCGGAATGCTCTAAAAGCTTGCACGATAATGCATAAAGCTCCTTAAAGACAATATCCAGATTGAAGGTGGGATAAGATTCCCCACCCGCAAATCCCGCCTTATAACAAACATGTGCTTTGCCTCCGGCAACTGTAGGTATACCGTAGGCCCGACAGGTAATGGGCCTGTGGTCATACAGCATACATTTTCCACTGTCTTTTAACAAAGGGCACTTTATGCGTTCCTTTCCCGCTGCCAGTGCTCTTGCCCGGGGATCATCTTCATAATGCTGCAGCTTGTGTTCTATCTTTTGTAGTTTCTTATCGGCTTTCTTGGCCCGTAAAACAGCTTCCCGCCTCTGCCCCCGTTCCAATTGGTCAAAGTGATGCTTCAAATATACTGCCTCTATCGGGAATAAACCAAACACCGAATAACAACAATCCGTGCATCCAATTTCACAACTGATGCAAGCAGAATGTTCTTGTTCCACCCGGTTAAACGCATAATCGGCTTTTTGGGCAAATTTTTGATATTCTTTAAATAAATCAGTATCTATCATTATAGTCACCCGTTAATTTTATTTGTGCCTGTACGGCTCCAACTGTTTCTTAAACTCAGGGTGCGCCTGAAAACCTAACTCAACCGCTCGATCCAAGTGCTCAATGGCCTTCCCAAATTTTTCGGCAGAATAGTAAGCAACGGCCAGATTGTTATGGGCAAGAGGGAAGTCAGGTGCAAACCCGGTTAGCTGTATGCCAACCTCAACTGCCTTTTGTATATCCCCTTTTTGAATATAGGCATTAATGAGGTTACTCCAGGCTTGAGCGATGTCGGGATTTAGTTCGATAGCTTTTTCCAATGCTTCCACAGCTTCATCGGCCTGTCCCATTTGCAGGTATGCAAAACCCTGGTTAGCGTACCCACGGGCGTACCTGGGCTCAATTTCAACAGCCTTCTTATTCATGGACACTACCTGTTCCAAGTCACCTTTTTGGAAATAGATATAGCCAAGGTTTACATAGGCCTCAAACATACGGCCGCTATTAGATACTGCTTCCTGAAATAAGTTTATAGCCTCGTCCAGCTTACCTTGCTGCATACAGACTACGCCCAAATTGTACTGTGAATTGGCGCACTCCGGGTTTTCATTCAGCATGTTTATTTGCTCTTGAATAAACTTTTCGGAACTCTGCGGTTTTTTTTGCGGCATAGTATCAGCCTTTCTATTTAGTGGTGTAAGAGAAAGAGAGGCTACTTCCTTATCAGGACAGTAACCTCTCTTAAGGACAGCTATTTATAATTTACCTTAATGGTCTTCAGTTATACCTCTACCTTTCAGACCATACATGGTGCTGCTGCCGGTGGAATAATAAATCAAGGTGCCTTCATTAACCAACTCGGTTGCAGCTTTTTTGATCATTCTTGGCTTTGCATCCGGGTAAACCTTTTTTACTGCCTTCTCTAAATCTTTAAAATAATACTTACTTTTCTTACTTCCTTCTGCGTGGTCCAAAATAGCCTTTTTAAGATCTTCCATCTATAACCTCTCCCTTACTCAAGGTGAGTATTATTCTATCCCACCTGCTGCTTTTGATACATCCCATGCAGCTTGGGTGAATTTAAATTGAGTGCTGGTACGATAGGTATCGTAAGCCAAGCGATAGTCATCAATAAGGTGCTCAGTGAACGGAATGTCGCACTTCTCGAAGAATTTCTCCCAACCGATACGCTCTGCCCAGTCACCAAGACGCTCGTACTTGTTAGCATCATTAGAATAAGCATTTAAGATCTTGCGCACATTCTGAACAACTTCCGGGAATCTGGGGAAACTGTTCGGCAACCAGGGTACAACAACCTTGGAGAACTTGGGCATGCTCATCCTGTTGGAAAGTTTGCCACCAGCCAAGATAGTTACTCCGTCACCTTCTTTATCGGAAAGAGGCAGTGCCGGGCACATGGTATAACAGTTACCGCAGAACATGCAACGCTCGTTTTTAATCTTAACGGTCTTCTTGCCGTCATCGGTCTTAGCAGGAGAGATTGCTCCTACAGGACAGGAGGATACAGCAAGCGGAATCTCACAGATAGCATCGATGACTTCGTGGTCAACGATAGGCGGCTTTCTGTGATAGCCTAACAATGCGATATCGGAACAGTGAACAGCACCGCACATGTTCAAGCAGCAAGCCATGGAGATTCTTACCTTGGCCGGCAATTCCATGCCTGTAAATTCACCAAATACCTCGTCCATAACTGCCTTAACCATAGAGGAAGCGTCAGTGGCCGGGGTATGGCAATGAATGTAGCCCTGGGTATGAACAATGTTGGTTACGCCGGCACCGGTTCCACCGATGGGGAACTTATAGCTGCCGGTAACAAACTTACGGCCTTGCAGATCTTGCTTCAGTGTTTCCAACTTGTCGCTACTGTCTACCATGAACTCAATGTTGTTACGAGTGGTAAAACGTACATAACCATCACAGTGCTTGTCAGCGATGTCACAAATTTCCCGGACCATTTCAGAGGTTATAAACCGGGCTGCACCACATCTAACGGTAAACACTTTGTCTCCGGTTTCTGAAACGTGTACTGTTACACCAGGCTCTAGAATATCATGATGCTTCCATTTGCCGTAATTATTTTTAATTACGGGCGGGAAATATTGCCAAAAATGACGCGGACCTAGGTCCGTTACCCTACCCTCTTGGGGTTTATCTGGATTATAACTACCAAGGTTACCTGTGGATAATGCCATTAATTTCTAACCTCCTTATCTCTTATGCTTGGACCTGTAATCATTAATGTCTCTGTCCCAACCGCCTTTAACGTCTTCTTCTTTCCAGAAGATGTACGGGTTAGAACGAGGCTCTTTAACCATCTGCGGAGCGGGTGGCACTTCTATAATTTCGAGGAACTTGGACAAGGAAACGCGCTGGATCATCTCACCAAGACGTTCACGGTTCTTGCCTTCTTCCATCCAATAATCCCAAATCTTTTCAATCAGTTCTTTAAAGTTATCATAAGGCGGCTCTAACTTCATGAAAGGAACAATCATAGTAGCCATTTGTGCACCTTCCAGGATAGGAGCTTTAGCTCCACACAGGAGAGTAGCACCGGTATCTGTACCCGGCCTTAAAGCCTGGGGCATTACACTGATACAATGCATGCAGCGCACACATTCAGAGTTATCAATCTTTAGCTCGCCATTTTCAAAGCAAATGCAGTTAGAGGGGCATAGATCAACAACTTCTTTTTGGATGTCAAATTTACCCCAGTCTCTACCGGCATGTGCACCTGCGTTCGGTGCAATTTCACCGGCCACATAAGCTTTTACTGCCTCTTGGTCGATACGAATATCGTCTCTCCAAGTTCCGATTACGGACAGGTCGGAACGAGCGATTGAAGCAACGCAACCATTGGGGCAGCCGTCAAATTTAATCTTAAATTTGTACGGGAACATGGGGCGGTGCAGCTCATCCTGATAGAACTGTGTTGTTTCGTAGCACAGATCCTGGGTGTCAATACAAGCCCACTCACAACGGGCTTTACCAACACAGCAGGAAGGTGTACGCAGGTTGGAACCTGAACCACCAAGGTCTACGCCCAGCTCGTGGGTGAGATCGTAGAAAATGGGTTCCAGCTGCTCAGTGGTGGTACCCAAGAAAACAATGTCACCGGTAGAACCGTGCAGGTTCATCAGGCCGCTTCCACGGTACTCCCAAAGGTCAGCGAGGGAACGCAAGAAGTCGGTATCATAAAACTTACTGGAAGTCTGGTTAACACGCATAGTGTGGAACTGGTTGGCTCCGGTAAACTTTTCGGGAACATCGGAATAACGGCCGATAACGCCGCCGCCGTAACCGAAAACACCAACAATACCGCCGTGCTTCCAGTGGGTTTCACCGTCATCAAAGGACAGTTGCAGAATGCCCATCAAGTCATCCACAGCATCCTTACTGGTCATTAACCTGTCATCAGCAAGTTTTTGCCTGTGCAGGGCTTCTTGCTTGGCATCAGCTACAAAGCTGGGCCACGGACCTTTTTCCAGCTCATCCATATCGGGAACATCATTCTTAAACTTATAATTCTTAAGCTCTTCTTCAGTGTAGTTATTTAGTTCTTCATTGGTGTAAATTCGTAGCTCTTCATACTTGAGTTCTTTTTGTTCGTTTTTGGGTTCAAAAGCCACTAACAATACCTCCTTTTGTTGGTAATGAATTCAATGCCAAAAATTTGTCCCTTACTCAGCCCTACGCCACCCCCTTTGAATTAGTTCGTTATATTTTTCATTATTCCTTCCTAACGAATATTACTTTTTGGAATTTCGTTAGTTTGAAAAAACATAATTTATAATGATCAGAAAACATTAACATATGACTATTCGGGACTTTGTGGCTTAAATCCTCCCGGCACACCGTATTTTTTACTTTTGTCCGCAAAAAAATGGGCAACCTTTTCGCTGCGCCAAGCCGCCCCCGTCATTAATGTGATTTTTTTTACATCCTAGTAGAAAAATACACACTTGTCCCCAAAATGACCTCGCATCTATTTTAACTAATTATTCAGAACTAGTCCATAGGTGTTCCATGGTAACAATCTTCCAGTATCTTTATTCACTTATGGTAAGGCTCATGTCGAATTATTTTAAAACAGCGGTATATCTGTTCCAATAGAATTACCCGCATTAATTGGTGAGGGAATGTAAGGCGGGAAAAAGAAAGCTTCCAGTCCGCCTGCTGCAAAACCTGCCCGCTTAAGCCTAAAGAGCCTCCGATCACACAGGTAATGTAACTTTTCCCTTGTAGGCTGAGGTCACTTACTTTACGGGCCAAGCTCTCAGAATCAATTTCCTGCCCCTGCCTGTCCAGGGCAATTATAAAACTGTCCGGCTTAAGGGCCTTAATTATTCTTTGGCCTTCCTTAATTTTCACTTTTTCAAGTATACTTTCCGGGTCCTTTTCACCGCAACTCTCGTCCGCGACCTCGGTTATTTCCATACGCGCGTAGGGACGCAGGCGCTTTAAGTACTCCCTTTGAGCTTCAAGAAGATATTTTTCCTTTAATTTACCCACCGCTATAACGGAAACTCGCACACCTGCACCCCTTTACTGTCACCGGCTATTTTTTCTCCATACTTGGGCCCCAAGAACTTTCATTTTTTCTTCCAATAAGTGGTAGCCACGGTCTATATATTCAACGTTCGATATCTCAGTGGTCCCCTCTGCCATAAATCCGGCAATGACCAGCGCCGCGCCGGCCCGCAGATCGGTTGCTTTGACGTGGGTGCCGTGAAGTTCATTTACACCTTCAATTACGGCAATACGCCCTTCCACTTTTATGTTTGCACCCATCCTCTTCAATTCATCCGCTATTTGAAATCTGTTTTCAAAAATATTTTCAATAATCACGCTGGTACCGGAAATAGTACACAACATGGCCATAAACTGCGACTGCATATCAGTGGGAAAACCAGGATAAGGAAGGGTCTTTAAATCAATGGGTTTCAATTTTCCACCGGCTACAACTCTTAGGGCTTCCTCTCCTTCTATTATTTCCACTCCTGCCTCGCGCAGTTTGGCGCAAATAGGCTCCATATGGTGAGGTATAACGTTTTCCAATTCCACATCGCCGCCGGTGGCAGCGGCGGCAACCATGAACGTGCCGGCTTCAATACGATCCGGAATAACCGGGTAACGTAAACATCCTCCCAATTCCTGAACACCTTCGATTTTAATAATGTCAGTGCCGGCTCCCCGCACTTTTGCGCCCAGGCAATTTAAAAAGTTGGCTAAATCAACAATTTCCGGTTCCTTAGCAACGTTTTCCAAAATTGTTTGTCCCTCTGCCAAACAGGCAGACATCATTATATTTTCTGTGGCACCTACACTAGGAAAGTCAAGATAAATCCTGTTACCCACCAACTTATCTGCTTTGGCACTTACAGTACCATGTTTCATGGACACCTTAGCACCTAACCCGGAAAGGCCTTTAAAATGAAGATCCATAGGCCGCACGCCTATATTACATCCCCCGGGCAAGGCCACTTCAGCCTCACCAAAACGCGCCAGCAGAGGTCCTAATAGAAGATTGGAAGCACGAAGTTGTTTTACCATGTGATAGGGAGGCTGCGCATTGAGCTTTAACGGCGCACATATCTCTAATGCCCCACTTGCCTCCCGGTTTATTTTAAATCCCATTTCTGTCATTATCTCACTCATTACATTTATATCGCTTATATCAGGGATATTCTCCAGTATTACCGAATCCCGTGACATGGCGGCTGCGCAGAGAAGTGCCAACGAAGCATTCTTGGCACCGGAAACGCGAACTTTTCCCTTTAACGGCCTGCCTCCGGCAACAAACAATCTATTCATAATTGTTATTTTTTCCTCCCTACAAATATCGCGATTAATCTAGCTGCAAACTAATAATTCAACGTTTTTATATAAGATCCTGCAAGCAAAAATGGAAGTCTATAAAGAAAGCCAATGCTGCCACTCCTGTTCGAATTTAATCATATCAACACCCAAGGAATTTGAAAAGGAACGATTTACGGACCGCCCTTGAGACAAATCATTAATAATCATATGCATTTTTTCTTTTCCGTAGACTTTCATAATGTAATCCACGGCTGACAGGGACTGGCGGTATGCTAATGACTGGTTGGGTAACGAGTCGAATTCTTTATCCATCTTATTTAACGGATACAAATCTTGACCGAGATTACCTGCCGGGTCACTAAATCTGAATCCCGTAAGCATGTATTCTTCGTACTGGGCGAGCCCTTCCGTAAGCCACCTGGGGTAATTACCCTTTGTCCTGTAATCAATTATTAAGTGAGTAATTTCATGAGCCATGGGCCCGCATGATTCGAAAACGGTTTTTTTCTCTTCAAATTCATCATATTCAATCCATTCATCAGGGGAAAGAACGCGTATGGCTCCCCCCCAGTACACGCCCATTGCCCTTTCGCTGGCAGGCCAGCCGAAACTGGCATTCAACTCTTCCCTTGAAGAATAAAGAATAACCGGTATTTTGCCCTTAATTTGATAATCATACCTTTGCGCTATGGGCTCCAAAAAAGATTCCGCGGTATTTAAGACCAGTTTTGCATTCCTTTTATTCCCGGGCCCTGGCTTATAGCGAACCAAAAAATATTCGCTCTCCACGCTGTTCCAACCACTGGTTTTAACCATCATATTCAGCTTGACCACTTCACGGAATACAACGTACAGAAAACCCTTCGCCCCTCCGGGAAAACGAATCACCATAAATGATGTAACCAGCATCACCACTGCCAAAAGATGTAAAAATGTTCTTTGACCGGTTGGAGTTTCCCCAGGCTGTCGGTAACCATAAGAAGTCGTTGGCTCTGGCATAAGTACACCTTCCTTAAGTAATCAATCTAAGCAACTAATCTAAGCAACTAATTTAGTAACTAATTTAGTAACTAATACAAATGATTAAGCTGAAAATTTTTAATTAAAAAGAGCCAGATCACAAGGAACCTGACTCTTTTTTGGTAAAGTAAATACTACTTATCCATATTCTGAATTTCTTCTATCATTTGCTTTGCCTTCGCTAATTCCACGGCGTTTGCCTCTGCATCCGCTTCATCTACAAATACCTTGAGCTCTTCAACACCCTGACTGTATTTACCCTGCCCGTAGGCTAGAAACACCCCCAGGTAATAATGAGCCTCATCATTATCCGGGTTATTTTTTATCTCATTTTTCATTTCAGCCACGGCTTTATCAAATTGGTTCTCTAAAAAATAGGTTGTTGCCAGGGAGGTGCGAAAATCACTGTTGCCGGGATCAATATTGAGCGCCTTTTGATAGGTCTCAAGGGATTTATCTACCTGGTCATTTTGGTAATAGGCCTGGGCCAGGCGAGCCAAGACAGCAGCATCTTTCGGATTTTCCTCCACCTGATTTTCCAGTTCAGCCACCTTTTCACTGATACTCTGCGGTGTCTGGGCAGCTGTGGCGTTTTCTTGTTGACGGCTCCCAAAGACACCAATCAAAGTTGACCCTACCAAACCTGCCGCCAGAAAAATAGCCGTTACCAAAAATATTAACTTCTGCTTCTTGCGATTTTTCGTTGCATTAATAAAGAAACTCATTACATCACTTCCTTACTATAATTCACATACCATATAGTATAATATATCACTGTAAATTCGGCAAGGAAGGCATCCGATCCTATCTTTGGCAGCTACTCGTCAATTCATTCGCTATGCACAAAAGACAGGTTTGTCATCGGTAGCATGTATTAATTTACAGTATATGTCCAGGGTCTTGGGTCTCCCCGTTTACCCTTACTTCTAAATGCAGGTGCGGCCCGGTGGCGTTACCCGTGGCACCCACCCGTCCAATTAATTGCCCGCCTTTAACCTTTTGTCCCGTGGAAACAACAGCCTTGGAAAGATGGGCATACCTGGTTATCATTCCCTGCCCGTGATCAATGTCAACGGCTATACCATAGCCACCACGGCAACCGGCAAATTTTACCGTCCCAGCCGCCAGGGCTACCACCGGGTTACCGTAATCGGCGGCAAAATCAATACCACTGTGCACACCGCCACCACGCATCCCATAATTAGAAGAAACTGTGCCTACCACAGGCCTGTATATTGTCCGTCCAGAGCGAGACGCCATAATCATCTCGCTGCCCGAAACTACTACCTGTGGGCGAGGATCACTTTTAATGGTCTTGTGCACCGGGTATTTTTTTATTCTTTCCCCGTTTCTCTCCACCACGCGATAAGTAATCTCCATCCGGCCCGGAACACCCTGCTGAATAACCTTTACTTCCCCGTAATTAAGACTAGGGTCCCTTCCGGCCTCTACGATGGTATACGGCACATCCCTCAGTTCCACAGTTTCATAGCTACTGATTACATTAAGTAAAGGCTGTTGCTTATTTAGCTTTATTTTTTGTCCAATCTGCAATAAATGAGGCTTCACGCCCTTATTAATGTCCATTAGCTCTTTTATATCATGACCCTTCCTCCGGGCAATACCCCAGAGGGTATCTCCTTTTTTCACCTCATAATTCTCTATCTTCTGTACACCGGCCATCAATATGCCTATGGCATTATCCCTGTCCACCAATTGTTTAACGGAAACAGTTTTATTAACAATTTGCACATCTTCTTCAAAGCTTACCTTCAGCGCCCCGCGAGGGCGAAATTTATCTTTAATCAGGCCTAAGCTTTGCCTGGCAACCTCAATATTACGCATATATAACTTTTCTTCCTTATTTACCGTAACAGCAACACCGTCAGTGACAAATTGTAGCTTTCGCCGGAGAACCCCGGCAACATTCTCAACGGATTTATAGCAGCGCCTGCCATCGTTACCCCAAACCGGGTTAATTTCAATAACTTGTTGCCAATAAACCGGATAGCCACGGCGTTTTTCCTCTTTTTCAAGTAACAGTACAATGGCTTTCTTGGCCGTACCACGATTTTCCACAAGCATCGTTGGAGTTCCGTCTATGGAAACAGTGAAAAAAATAAATTGACTAATGATAAGGGCAAACACGGATATAACCAGAACCGATGAGGCGCCGAGATAAACGCGTCCCATGCCCATAATTCCGGTTACAATACTGCCGGCTCTTTTATACACACCCTGCGCCGCATCCATTGATGGAGACACAATCCCACTCCCTTATTCACCTGTGGACAACTTATCCTTGTTCAGCGCAACCCAGCATTTCCTTCGCTTTTAAATAAAGGGCACACTCTAATCTCTTTTTCATTAACTTACAACCTGTCTCATAAGGACTACTAATGGTGCCTTTAAAAAAGTAAGCATTGGCATGGCACCCGCCGCTGCAAAAAAACTTAGCCCAACATTCAGGACATTGTTCCTTATTATAAATGTAAGCGTTTTGAAAATCCCTTACAGTTCTTTCATTGGAAATACCCTGGAAGACGTCCCCCAGCCGGAAACCTTCCTGCCCAACAAATTGATGACACGGATAAATCTCTCCACTGGGAGTAACGGCAACATATTCATTGCCTGCCCCGCAGTTAGAAATCCTTTTCTTAAGGCATGGACCGCCCTCCAAGTCAATGTTAAAGTGGAAGAAATCAATTTCGTGTCCTTTATTCTTTAAAGCCAGTAAATGCCTGGTTAGCTTTTCGTACTCGGAGTAAATCTGCGGAATATCTGATTCCTGCAGAGAATAATCCTCTCCTGGCCCACCAACTACAGGTTCAATGGAAAGATGCTTCAGGCCCAATCGGGCCATATGTAATACATCTGCAGCAAAGTCTCTGTTATGCCTGGTGAAGGTTCCTCTTACATAATAATTATCAAAGTTATAACTTTCAATGAATTTTTTTATATTGGCAGCGGCAATACCGTAACTACCACTACCTGAGGGGAAAGGGCGCATAGCATCATGAACTTCTGGGCGCCCGTCCAGGCTAAGCACAACATTAAGACCTTCCTCAACCAAATAGCGGGCAGTTTGTTCAATCAGTAAAAGGGCATTGGTCGTTACCGTGAATTTTATTTTTTTTCCTGCCCTTGCCGCCTTATCCCTACCATCACTAACCAGTTTTTTTAACACTTCAAGATTTAAAAGAGGCTCTCCGCCAAAAAAGTCTACTTCCACGTGCTCGCGGGAGCCGGAATGCTTAATTAAAAAGTCAAGTGCCGCCGCTCCTACCTCAAAAGACATTAAACTACGGTCTCCCCCAAATGGCCCCTGGCCTGCAAAACAGTAGCGGCAGCGCAAATTGCAATTATGGGCTAAATTGAGACACATGGCTTTAATTATAGGGCTGCCAACGGGCTTATACTCAGTGCCAACATTATCGACACTAAAAAGTAATCCCTGGGACACCAGATGTTCTATTTCGGTCAATGCCTCCTTTACTTGTTGGTGCCCAAATAAAGGAGACAGCTTTTCCATAATTATACTCATACTTTCTTCCGGATAGTATTCCAATATTTTACAGGTGACGTCGTCAACAATATGTACCGCACCACTGTGTACATCCAACACAATATTTAAATCGTCAAAGGTAAAGCTGTGAATCATAATTTTCTCCCCCACAGAAAAAGACCTCATCTCAAAAAAAGGCCTCATCCCGCTAAGGATCAGGCTTTTTTTGCAGTTTATCTTCGCACAGCCTATAAGACCCCGCCCCCGCATAAGGAAAGGGGACACACCTGCTGAAGCGTGGGTATTTCTTTGGGGACAGGAATGTCCCCAACTAATGGGATTAACAGGCTGTAGCTCGAAATAAGTGCGATTAAGGTTCAGATGGGGTTACGCGTACCCGAAGGGTGAAACCCCACCTGAACCAAGTCTTCTTTACTTTTTGCTCTTATTTACGCAAACTTGGTTGCCCACAGTACAAGAAGTTTTACATGCAGATTGGCAGGAAGTTTGACATTCCCCGCACCCGGTCTTTTCCGTCCGGTGCTGGAACGAAACAGGGTTTAAAGTACGAATGTGCTTAGGCAAATTGTTCCCTCCTAAATTTATGATCTATGCTATAAAAATTATAAGATTACTGCATATATTATGCAAGGAATTTCTGTGCACCTCACTGCTACTAGCCCACCAGCAGACCGGTATTATAAAATAATCCTCGCATACCGTCCAGCATATTTAAATAGATACCCGAAGATTGTGCCATACAAACTCCTGCAATTAACCTTTCCTCATGCATTGTAGCAAAATCTTGGCAGTGAATAGCATATGTATGGGAGTCTTTTTTCACCTGTTCCTGCAACAGCTTGTTTCCGGTAATTAACCAGTCTTTGGTATTAACCAAGTGACAGGATAACCCCTCAAATAAAAAGGTCATCTCTTGCAATGCCTTGTCACTGAATAAAATACCGTTAGCGATTTTGTATTCTAAAGCGTCCAGCAACTGCTCCATACTCTGTCTGGCCTCTTCAAGGTGATTAGCCTGCTGGTTGACAGCAATGATTCGTATATCCTGCTCCATATTTTTACTTTCATTTTTTACTTGGTAAACAATCTTCAGGTTATGGCCGCGAAAGCTAGAAGACACCCTTTGCACTATCTCTACCATAGCTTTAAGTATATAACAGGTGTCAACCATATTCTTAGCCCCCTTTATCTTCGCACAGCCTGTAAGACCCCGGCCTCGCATAAGGAAAGGGGACACACCTGCTGAAGCGTGGGTATTTCTCTGGGGACAGGAATGTCCCCAACTAATGGGATTAACAGGCTGTAAGCTCGAAATAAGTGCGACTAAGGTTCAGATGGGGTTACAACCAAGTCTTCTTTATCCTATACTACTATTTTCCGCCTTATGATGCAGCAAAAAATCGGTGAACGGGCAAAAACAAGGGGGCAAAATGTTATATTACTGATTGTCAGACAATCTATAGAACACAAGAAAACGCGCTAAATCAGTTTCCTTATACCCATTCTGGGCACATGGCGCGCGCGGCAAGGTATACATCCTAAAGTATAAAAAGACCCTGCCTGAAAAGGCAGAGTCTTTTTACTGGTGACCCCACCGGGATTCGAACCCGGGTTACCGCCGTGAAAGGGCGGTGTCTTAAACCGCTTGACCATGGGGCCGGATGGTGAGCCATCCTGGACTCGAACCAGGGACACCCTGATTAAAAGTCAGGTGCTCTAGCCGACTGAGCTAATGGCCCGCATCACTTAGTTTGTAAGTGTTTATTTAAGCCTTACGATTTAATATCTTACAATAAATCGATCTAACAGTCAACAACAAAGTTCTACAAATAAAAATTTATCTTATCTTTTTGAGAAGTTGTCCTAAGAAAGCTGCATTATTCACCGCCTGCCCCACAAGCTAAAGACAACCTGTCTTTTGCACTTAGCGAATAAATTGAATTGAGTAACTGCCAGGCTTAGTATCTTAAGGGGCATTTGCTACAAGCAAATGCCCCTTAAATTAATCCACATCAAATCTTTTCTTAATACAGCTTTTCCATAATAATAGTTTGAGACCGCTTAGGTCCAACCCCTATAATGCCCACCGGAACCCCTGAAACTTCACTCAAGCGCTCAATATATCTTTTCGCTGTATCGGGCAAGTCTTCATATTTTTGCACTGCAGAAATATCTTCTGTCCACCCGGGATACTCTTCATAGTTGGGCTCACAGGCAGACAAAACCTTTCTGCCTTCGGGAAACTCAGTCAATACCTCACCTTTGTATTTATATCCCGTACATATTTTGAGGGTATCTATACCCGTAAGTACATCTAATTTGGTTATGGCCAAGTAATCCAGGCCGTTAATGCGTGCCGAATAACGTGCCACTACAGCGTCAAACCACCCGCAGCGCCTAGGCCGCCCCGTTGTGGTTCCAAACTCATGTCCTTGCTTGCGAATAAATTCTCCTGTTTCATCAAATAATTCGGTGGGGAATGGTCCTTCCCCAACCCTGGTAACATAAGCTTTAGCTACACCGATGACCTTATCTATTTTGGTAGGGCCTATACCGGTACCCAGACACGCCGACGCTGCCACAGGCTGACTGGAAGTTACAAATGGATAAGTACCGTGGTCTAAATCCAGCAGAGTACCCTGGGCACCTTCGAACAATACATTTTTTCCTTCTTCGATAGTCCCGCTCACCAAAACTGAAACATCTTCCACGTACCGTCGAAGATCCCGTGCATAACCCTGGTACTCTTGCAACAACTCCTTGTAATCAAAGCCCTCGACTCCATAGTATTCCGTCAGCAGCCTATTCTTTTGTGCCAGGGCACTTTCCAGCACTTTGGGGAATTCCTCGTCGTCCACCAAATCAGCCATCCTGACACCAACACGAGCGGACTTGTCCATATAAGCCGGCCCAATGCCTCTTCCCGTGGTTCCTATCTTTTGGTTACCTTTACTTTCCTCATCAGCTGCATCTATACTCTGGTGATAAGGCATAATCACATGGGCCTTGGAACTAATACGTAAATTATCAGTATTAACACCCCTGCCCTGGAGGGATTTTAATTCTTCCAAAAGAACCTTGGGGTCGATAACGGTGCCGTTACCAATGATACAAGATTTGTCTGCATATAAGATTCCTGATGGAATAAGGTGCAATTTAAATTCGCGGTCATCTACAACCACTGTATGACCGGCATTATTTCCACCCTGATAACGAACTACCATCTGGGCCTTTTCGGCTAAAAAATCTGTAACCTTACCTTTTCCCTCATCACCCCACTGGGCTCCAATCAAAACAACAGTAGACATTAAATAACCCCCTTAGAATCTCGCAAGAATTTCCCGGGCGGCTAATACCGGCGACAGATGCTTGAGCCAGTCCCCTGGTCACCCCTACACCGTCTCCGGCTGCAAATAGGTTTTTTATCTATGTTTCTAGATTGCTACTTAACTTCCGCATTTTTCATGACTACTTTACTTTTGGATTCAACTAAAAGTGCACACCCTATCGTTAAAAGCCTTAGAATAATATATAAATTTAGCCTCGTAAAAAAAACCCGGGTTAATGCTTCATATTACAACATTTGCATACAGTGTTATTAAGCTTTGTTATTATTATGCAATCCCCATAAAAATAACTCAAACAGAACCCTCGAGTACTATTTGAGTTAGTCAACAAGTTATATTTACTATAATTTTAAAATACTCCTTTCCACCTGAAACAGAATTAACCTATTGTGACAACAAGTGCATAATATCAAACCCCTGTTAGATTGTCAAGATCCAGAACTGTAATATTCTGTATGCAAGGGACTACCCAGTGAACTCGTTCGTCTAAAGCCGAACATCGAGGCTTAAGTGAAAAGGGGATACACCTCCTGCGGAGGAATGTCCGCAACTGGTGGGACTCTACCCCATCTAAAGAAAAAAGCGCAAACTAATTTTATTCCTCCCGCTTAGAAAGGTTTAAAAACTTGGTATATTCTTTGACAAAAGCCAGCTCCGCTATTCCCACCGGCCCGTTACGCTGCTTACCCACAATTATTTCAGCAATCCCTTTTTTTTCAGATTCCAGATTGTAGTAGTCGTCACGATAAATAAACATTACCACATCGGCATCCTGCTCCAGGCTCCCGCTTTCCCTCAAGTCTGACATAATTGGCTTCTTATCCTGACGCTGCTCCACTGACCGGCTCAACTGGGCCAGTGCCATTACCGGTACGTTCATCTCCTTGGCCAGGCCCTTCAAAGAGCGGGATATCTCCGCTATTTCCTGTTGCCTGTTTTCCACCCTGCCGCCGCTGTGCATCAATTGCAGGTAATCAATAACAATCAGACAAATACCTTTTTCAGCCTGCAATCTCCGCGCTTTCGCTTTAATCTGCCTTACACTCAAAACTGCTGAGTCATCTATATAAAGAGGTATCTTGGCCATTTCCCGGCTTTTATTCATCAGTATGCCCCAGTCATCCTCATTGAGGCCACCTGAACGCAGTTTGTGCAGATCCACCCCTGCCTCGGAACATAGCATGCGTTGGACTAGCTGTTCTTTAGACATTTCCAGGCTAAAAACCGCTACTCCTTTTTGCAGCCCTTGGGCCGCCTGAAAGGCAACCTGCATACCCAGGCTGGTTTTACCCATGGAAGGTCTCGCCGCCACAATGATTAAATCCCCGGACTGAAGGCCGGAACACATTTTGTCCAAATCCTTAAAGCCTGTGGGTACACCCGTTATTTCACCTTTATGCTCATATATATACTGTAAATTTTGCAAACTGCTGACAATGATTTCCCGCAGCGATGCAAACACGGCGGAGGCTCTTTTATTTCCCAATTCTGCCAGCATGCGCTCGGCCTCCAGCATTAGGCGCTCAGCATCTTCCTCACCTTGATAACCCTTGGTAGAAATACGTGTAGCCAGCTGAATTAAATTTCGCAACAGAGCGCTTTCTTCCACCATGCGGCCGTAATACTCTATATGGGCAGCCGTGGGTACCACATTAGTAAGAGAAGCAACATATGCCGCCCCACCGATTTTATCCAGATCACCTTTTTTCCTTAGATGTTCTGTTACTGTAAGCAAGTCCAGCGGCTCCGCAGCTTCGTCCAAATCTAACATGGCTTCAAATATAGTTTTGTGAGATTGGAGATAAAAATCCTCCGGCTGAAGGAATTTAGTCACTTCATTTATTGACTGTTTATCTATTAATATTGCACCCAGTACCGATTGCTCTGCGTCAATACTATGGGGCGGAATTTTTTCTAACATGTCATTCACCTATTCTCCCACTACCTCCACATCCAGCTTTGTATGTACTTTGGGATGCAGTTTTACCGTAACCTGGTAAGTGCCAAGGGTCTTAATGGGGTCTTTAAGAACAACTTTCTTTTTATCCAGGTTGATTTTGTGCTGTTGATTTAATAACTGTGCTATATCTTTATTACTGACTGCTCCAAACAGCTTCCCCGCGTCCCCTACCTTAACCGGGATAGTTACTTTAACCTGCTTGAGCTTTTCCGCTAAATCTTTAGCCTTCTTTTCCTCTTGTTCCTGCATTTCCAATTTCCTGTCTTTTTGCTTTTTTATTTCCGTCAATTTTCCTTTATTGGCCTCGACAGCAAGGCCTTTCGGTATCAAATAGTTATGAGCATGTCCGTCAGCTACGTTTACAATATCATCTTTCTGACCTAATTTTTTCACATCCTGTAGCAGTATTACCTTCACGGTAATATACCCCCTTGTTTATATATTTAATTGTCGCAAATTCAACACAGGATCCAATAACCCTAATATTAATATTAAACCAATTCCCAGCGGCCAGTAAAGGAACACAATGAAAATAATGATGCCTTTTATAAAACCGGATATTTTCCATTTTTTTATAAAGTAGGTAAAAACGGAAATCCCCAATACCATGATGAAAAAAGACATAACATATAAAAAGTTTTTTCCAACATCACTTAGTGATATCAAATTCCACTCATCACCCGCGAGAAGCAATACCAGACCAATGATCAAGCCCCAAATTACATACCAAGGGTATTGCCACTCGGTGAAAGTACGCATGGCCTGAACTTTATAACCTAAACTATAAAAAATTTTACGGGCTAATAGATAACTGACAAAGGTCTGTATAACAGCCCAGATCAACAAACTTCCCGGTATAAGCGAAATCATAAGGTCTATTGCACTTTGGATCTGCTGCCTAACCAATTGTTCCTCTTCAGCGCTTAATACACCGGTGTCTCGATACCACTGGTTGAACTGGTCCAAATCACCAAAGATTTTTTTATCTATATCAAAGGGATTAGTGCCATTTACCATGTAGGCAAAGAATAACATCAATAAAACAATAACTATCGAAAGAATAACTAATGTTTTTAAGCTCCTGCCGGAAGAAACAGAGTTTTTGAATAAAAGACCCATAACAATTCCAATTACCCCGGCCTGTAAAACAAAAGAAAGCACTGCAAATGCATTGCCAAAAACCAAAAGTGCTACAATTATTACCACGGACAGGGTCCATAAGGCTATGGCAAGGTGATGCCTGCGTACCATCAAAGCAACCGGCAGCGGAAAAAGTAGCGTTGCCACCAATTGCAATACAGGTACATATAAGGCCAAAAGGGCTAACATTACCTCTGCCAGGGTCAACCAAAAAAATTCCCTCCAGGCAGGGTTACCTGTACCCAACTGCAAAAAATCACCTCTTTTTGTCAATAAAATATTTTAGCAAACTGGAAAGGTCTTTATACCATTTTTCCACTTCATGATCATCGTCAATACCTTGCCTCAATTTTGCTTCCACCCTTAAGTCCAGGCGAGAAAAATTTATACCAAGTCGCTTACCTAACACATAACAAGTTAACACCATACTGGCCAGCGCATCAAGGAGTTTTTCTTCACTGCCGCTAAGCATCGCTTTGAACAAGGAAGATGTAGAGGCCATAAGATCAGCCTTGAGCCATTCAATAACCTTAATATTCTTAGCTATTCCGGGTTTTTGATCAGCCGGAAACATAAAAAGGCCTCCTTCTTCATGGTAAAATTGTATATAAACTCCATATTGTTTCGGCAAGAGCGCCGGCATTTCCTGCATGGTTAGCTTTAAAAAGAGCCCGCTAAATCAGTTAGTAAAAAAGGGAACGCCCTAAAGCGTTCCCCGTGTTGTAATTCATTCGCTATGCACAAAAGGCAGGTTTGTCATTAATCCCGCTTAATACTATTCAATACTAAACGGTAACAAAGCCATATTTCTAGCCCTTTTTATTGATCTGGTAAGCATACGCTGGTGGCGTGCGCAATTACCGGATATTCTACGCGGAAGAATTTTTCCGCGCTCTGTAACAAACTTTTTAAGGCGAGAAACGTCTTTATAATCAACAGCTTCTACTTTATCCACACAGAAGTTGCATACACGCTTCTTACCACGGCGTCCTCTGTCACGTCTCACTATTAACCCTCCTTAAAACGGAACGTCATCCTGATTAAAACTTATCTCACTGCCGAAATCGCCAAAGTCATTGGAATTATCTTTTTCCGAAACGGATGGACCACCCGAATTAAAAGACCCTTTTGACTGGGCTGAGTCTTTTTTGCTATCGAGAAATTTAACTCTGCTAACAACAACTTCAGATGCTTTACGGCGAACACCCTGACTATCATCATATGACCGTATTTGGAGTCTACCCTCTACGGCAACAAGGCTACCTTTGGAAATATAGTTGGCACAAGTTTCTCCCAGTTTACGCCAGGCCACAATATTAATAAAATCAACTTCCTGTTCGCCCTGGTTGTTGGTAAAGCCACGCTCTACTGCCAGCGCAAAACTAGCCACCGGCACTCCACTGCTGGTATGTCTTAATTCCGGATCTTGGGTAAGGCGACCGATTAATATTACCCGGTTAAACAAACATTTCACCGCCTTTAGAATTCTATCCCCAAAAAAATTCTCTCTCTGATTTCGGTTGGCAGCTTGTCTTATTTTTCGTCTTCTCGAATAATTATATGCCGCAGTACAGATTCATTAATTTTAAGTAAACGATCGAGCTCATTGGAGATTTCAGAAGTACCTTTATAATGCATTAAGATGTAAAGACCGTCTTTATAGTCCTCGATCTCATAAGCGAGCCTTCTTTTGCCCCACTTGTCTAAGTCAACAATTTCACCGTTGTACTGTTCGACTATACCCTTAAATTTCTCCATGATGGATGTTACAGCTTCTTCCTCCAGGTCAGATTTAAGAATATACATTAACTCATACTGTCGCATTGCAATTCACCTCCTCCTATGGACGTACGGCCCTACCCCTAGAGGTAGAGCAGGGGGATAACAATATATCATTAATACCCGGATGATTATAGCACAGAAGTTGGAAAATGACAAGTTAAGTATTGGTTGTCTTTATCTTTCTTTTAACTGCCTTTTCAAACTTGGGTCGTGGTAGCATAAGTACCCTGCCGCAAGTTTGACATTTAATTCTAAAATCTACTCCAGTGCGCATTATTTCCCAATCCTCTCCACCACACGGGTGGGGTTTGCGCATTTTAACCACATCCCCCACACTATACCTGACAGCCATTTAAAGAACCTCCTATTATCATACAGTTACATGGAATCGAGAAAAGCCTTGTAACTGCGGTAAGCCATAAAAACGTCTGCCTTACTGGCGATTTCCATAGGTGAGTGCATTCCCAAAAGGGCTACCCCACAGTCTACCACGTTCATACCATATTCTGAAAGCATGTAAGCGATGGTTCCACCGCCGCCTTGATCCACTTTACCTAACTCACCTGTTTGCCATATTATTTTGTTACTGTTGAATATGCTGCGAACCAGGCCCATAAATTCAGCATGAGCATCATTAGCTCCTTTTTTTCCACCCGAGCCCGTGTATTTAGTTATTGTTACACCACACCCAATCCTCGCGGCATTGTCTTTTTCCATGACGTCCGCAAAATTGGGGTTAAGACCGGCATTCACATCAGCAGATAAAGCCCGGGAATTAGTGAGCATCCGGCGCAGCGCTAAACCTGATTCATTTCCCGTCACCATATACATTATTTCTGCCATTACATTCGCCAGTAGATTACTTTCCATACCTGTGTTTCCAACACTGCCGATCTCCTCTTTGTCTGCTAATAACAAAACAGCGGTTCTCTGTGGTAAGCTTTGCTCGACAATAGCCCGCAATCCTGTGTATGCACAGACCCTATCATCCTGCCCGTAGGCGCCAATCATACTTCGATCGAAACCTACGTCCCGCGCCGGCCAGGCGGGCACCAGTTGCAATTCCGCGCTAATCAAATCTTCCTCAATAATCCCATAAGTCCTGTGCAGGATGTCCAGAACTGTCATCTTGACTACATTATCCTCTTTGCTTTCACCATCACTTTCTTTGTCTACTTTCAGGGGCATACTACCCAAAAGTGGTCGCAGGTCTTCACCGGTGTAAACTTCGGACATTTTTTTATCCGCCTGGTCCTTGGCCAGGTGTGGCAGTAAATCTGCAATGGTGAAGACAGGGTCGGAAGGGTTCTCTCCGATTGTAATAGGTATGGTCTTGCCGTCACCCCTGACCACAATTCCGTGTAATGAAAGGGGCATTGACAGCCAGTGGTATTTTTTTATGCCACCGTAATAATGGGTCCTTAAAACCGCTAATTCTTCCTCTTCTGCTATTGGCTGTGGCTTTAGGTCCAGCCGGGGGCTGTCAACATGTGCACCGACCAGATTGAAACCCTCATGCAAAGGCCGGGAACCCACCACAATAGCCAGCAGAGCCTTATTATTAATTGTAGTAAATATCTTGTCACCCGGCTTTAATTGCCCCTGCATCTTACTTATTTCACTAAAACCGGCACCGGTAAGCAGAGAGGCAGAAACATCTACTGCTTCTCGCTCGGTTTTTGCTTTATTTAAATACCCCTTGTAATCTTCCCCAAACCGCATAATGCCTTCCTTTTCCTGTTCGTTAACCTTTGACCACACATTTGTTCTCCCGTATTTTAGATTTAAGCTATTCATCAATCCACCTCGCAATATTTTTTTACATCCATTTCCCTATAGTATTGCCCTGAGACAATTAGTACTAATTCTTTATATTAAGTACTCACTTACACAACGGCCGTGTTCACGTTTAACACAGGTATCGGTAAGTTTAGCATGCTGATTAAGTTTAACAGAAAAGGGGTTAACTGGCTCTTTTGCACTGCTAAAGCAATTGCCCCGGGTCCATCACCTGCTGATAATAAGGTTAAGGGTATTTTTAGCGAAAAAATTATGACCAATATTATTGAAGCAAAAAGGATTCCCTTTGCTAATCCAAGAATACCCCCGGCCAGTTTGTCAAAAGGCGAGAATATTGTTCGGGAAGCAGCCCTGGCTAATAATTTTAATGTTGTGCCTAAAAAGGCGTATGTAATTATCACAATTAAAGCAAAGGCTACCATGTTCAAGACAGTACCGGTAGATAGACTAATGGCAGGCATAATAGAACTCACTACATCGGAAGGAGATATGAATGTGCTGTCGACATTATTTGTTTGGGCCAGGGACATTAGATAATCCGAAATTTTCTTGTCCCAGCCCCATTGGGATGCCAAATATGAAGCCAGTTGGGCGTGAAAATTAACTGCTGCCCATATACCTCCTAATAAGCCTGCTATACCCGCAGCCCCGTACATGAACCCGTTTCGCAAACCTTTGATTGCCGATATAGCGATAACCATAATAAATAGCCAATCCAGCCAGTTCAATGTAATCACCCTTATATTTATATTTTCAAATTACATATTTCCTCTCTGTAAAAAGAAAAACCTGCTTTCCGGCAGGTTTAAGGTGAAAAAAAACGCCTGTACACGGGTGAAACTATTAATGCCATTACCATTATAAAACCGGCATAGCCAAAAAGGGGATACAGACTTCTAACCAAATGGGTAAATTCCAATCCCGCAGCGGGTATAGTAATTAAAGTAATTGCAACGCCTATTATTTTGTAATTTCTACTGTTAGGTGGTGCCAGTCTACTTGCAAAACCATGCGCATTTGCTATAGCCGTAGTTAAAATGGCTAGCCAGATCAAACATGCCAATATTTTTTTACAGACTATACCTATTTGAGATGCCAAATATAGCAGAGGTACCTGATACTCAGTAATTAAAGGATAATAAGACAACCCGGCCAGTGTTATGATTCCCGCTGTTAACCCTAGTCCAACGCCGCCCGCGATACCACAAACAATACCTTGTTTGCCGGTTATAGTTGTACCCAAAGATGATAAAACTGCCACGGAAACAATCATATTATAAGAAACATACAACACTGCCGACCAGGCCCAATGCCCTGTCACTTTACTTGCCGTAGATGCTTCATAAATATTCTCCGTGGCAGGCCCGCCTGAAGTTAAAACCCAAAGGCAAACGCCTATAATAACCAATAATTTTACCGGCACCAAAAAAGCATTTGCTATTAAAACCCTTTGCAGCCCGCCGCAAATCACAAGGCAAGTAATCCCTGCCGCCATTATAACCCCCAATTGCTTGGGTAATCCCAGGTGCTCCGAGAAAACTGCCCCACTACCGGCAAACATAATTACCAAGCCACCTACCAGCATAAAGAGGCTTATTGCATCCATAAATTTACTAATCCTTGATCCCAGTGCATACCTAAAGAGTAACATATAACTTTCAGTTTTCAGGTTGCCTGAGATGTATAAGACAACAGCCCCCAAATAGCAAAATAATATCATGCTCAACAATACACCATAAACAGCCTTGTCGCCAAACATAATAAAAAACTGCAGAATCTCCTGTCCGGAGGCAAAACCGGCTCCGATTACCGAACCGATATACATGGCTATTACTTTAAAGTGTACCGTTCTGACATTTTTTACTTTAAATTAAACACCTCCTTTTAGATTTCCTCAAGTGTCTTCTACTATTTTTATTCACTATTTAATCTTTTTACTAATTAAATAAAGATTTTTAGAATAATTGGCTGTCTATTTGGAAATATATATATTAGTTTTGTTTTTGCGAGGAGGTTTTAATATGACTGCTGTCAATCCTATTGAATTAAACTTAAAGGATAATGGATTATCCGATAAAGTAAGAATTCATATAGACGAGCCCATGGCCTCAGGGTGGTTTTGTCATGAATTATCCAGGCGTCTTATGGGTCACGCGGTGAACAAGACAAGGCCGGTAATATTATTATGTATAGGCACCGACCGTTCCACCGGGGACTGTCTCGGTCCTTTGGTAGGGTCAAAAATGTCAACTTCGGGCCAAGAATTTTTTAAAGTATTCGGCACACTGGATCAACCTGTGCATGCCAGTAACTTAGGAGGAAAGCTAAAGGAGATACAAGATAACTATCAAGACCCCTTCATTATTGCCCTTGACGCGTGCCTGGGCAATCTGGATAATGTTGGGTGCATTACCATTGGTGACGGGTCTCTTCAACCCGGGGCAGGTGTCAATAAACGTCTTCCTCCTGTGGGTCATATCCACATAACCGGAATTGTCAATGTAGGAGGATTTATGGAATACATTGTGTTGCAGAATACTCGTTTAAACATTGTAATGCGTATTGCGGATACTATAGTTAAAGGATTTCATGATACTATAGCCTTATACAACGGCAATGAATTTCAAAAGGAAGCACAAGAAATTTAAAGGTCCGGGGGGTTAATCCCCCGGACCTTTAAATTTCTACTTTACTTTTTATTTCGGCGTAAATTTCGTTGGTGGTTTTCCCACTGGCATCTATAACCGGTGCTTTAGTGTCTGTTTCCTGCATATTCATCATATTGTTATCCATTCCTGTTACAACCAGAGCATCTGCCATCTCATAATTCATGGCATTAACCACATCGTAACCTTCCTCGCTCAATTTCTTTTTTACATTGAAAAGAGATTCATCAACGGCTATTTTCTTTTTCATGGATGCCTTACCTCCTCAGTTTCCGCTCGCCCTTATTTTGAGGCAAAATCAATCTTAATATACAGATTATTTCAGATGAAAAATTATTGGTTCTTTAGTAATTTGATTACACTTTCATCTTCAACCTGGTCAAAGTTATCAAAATATTGTCCCACGGACTGAAATTGCTCCGGCTCCAACAAACATACCACCTCGTCCACTTGCTTGGTTAATTTTTGTATCACATCGGGCGGTCCTACGGGCACTGCCAATAATAGGCGCTTTGGTTTAAATAAATGGTAAAGGGATTTAATTGCTGCCAGTACTGTGTAACCGGTAGCAACTCCGTCATCTACCAATATTATCTCTTTTCCTGTATAATTGGGATAATTTGCACTATCCCGATAGAGGAGCATGCGGCGTTTTATTTCATTTATTTTCTCCTCCACTATATTTTGTATTTGGTCTTCTTGTAGTCCTAACAAATCAAGAATATATTTGTCATATATTACCACACCATCCTGTGTAACTGCTCCTACGGCCAGTTCGGGGTTAAACGGTGCCCCTATCTTTTTAGGTATAATTACATCCATCGGCAGTTTTAATTGCTTTGATATTGCTGCAGCAAGTACCACTCCACCACGGGGGATGGCCATAATCAGGCCGCTGCTTATATTTTTCTTAAGCAATTCTACGGCTAGTTTATTTCCGGCATCATTACGATCTTTAAACATAAAAGATTTCCCCTTTTTTAGAGACTGCTGAAAAAGTCCAGATTCGTGTCATTCTGAATCTCAGATTCTTCGCTGCACTCAGAATGACAATCTTGGCTCTTTGCTATATTTTTTGACTTTTCACTGGTCTCGCATTTCTTTGGATTCTTTTTTTTACGAAAATACCCGGGATATATAGGATTTTTGCATGCGTTCTTACGGTTCTTTGATATAAGAACATCTTAGGTATTCCTTTGGGAAAACATTTGGGGTATTCCTTTAGGGTCGTTTTCTGACAGGATTAACAGGATTTGCAGGATTGTTTTTGAGCAGGATCATTACTTAAGAGCGTAAATACATCATGGTTCTAAAAGAGCACTATTAATTGAAAACAATGAAAACCAATGATTTATATTTATGAGATTGAATCGAAATGAAAGTATTTATTAATAATTCCATTGCCAGATAAACTTCATTACTTATCCTGTTTATCCTATTAATCCTGTAAATCCTGTCAAAAGTTGGTTGGCCCCAAAGTACGACCCAAGATGTTTTATTTTCGGAAATATATTTTCATTCTAGTTTGTGTATATGGTTCATGTGAGTTTTAACGGGATAAGCGGGGTAAAAGGCTTTGCATGTGAGGCTTTGGGGTAAACAATTTTTTTAGAAAAAAAGACCCATAAGCCAAGACCCAAACAATACTTTTAAGCAAGGAAGCAATAGGACTCGTCCGGGACTGCTGAAAAAGTCCAGATTCGTATCATTCTGAATCTCAGATTCTTCGCTGCGCTCAGAATGACAATCTTGGCTCTTTGCTATATTTTTTGACTTTTTCACTGGTCTCGCATTTTTAAACATACTTTTAAATACCTCATCTAAAGTGTTAACAGGATTGACTTTATTATTGCATTGATAATAAAATTTTAATGATAAATGGACAGAGGGGACAATCATGGATAAAAATTTTTGGACGGACTTACTAAAAAAAGTAGCTGAGGGAAGCCTTAGTACTGATGAAGCCTTAAAGCAGCTAGAATTTTTACCCTATCAGGATTTAGAGTTTGCAAAAATTGATCATCATCGTCATATTCGCTCCGGTTTTCCGGAGGTCATTTTTTGTCAGGGAAAAACACCGGAACAAACAGCGGAGATTTTTTACCACCTCTCTTTGCATCATTCCCCCATTTTAGCGACCCGCGCCGATAACCAGGCCTTTCTTGCCGTACAAAGAAGATGCCCCGAAGCACAATACAACAGTGAGGCACGTTGCATTACCATTGGACATTCTGCTGCTGAAATTAAAAACAAGTATATTTTAGTAGTGAGTGCGGGAACCGCTGATTCACCTGTTGCTGAAGAGGCGGCTTTTTGTGCGGAAGTTATGAAGTGTCCGGTTAAAAGATTATTTGACGTGGGAGTGGCCGGAATTCACCGGCTTTTAAACAACCGGGAATCACTGCAAAATGCTGAAGTAATAATTGTGGTGGCCGGAATGGAAGGGGCTCTGGCCAGTGTGGTAGGAGGTTTGACAGATAAACCTGTGATAGCTGTTCCTACCAGTGTGGGGTACGGTGCTAGTTTCGGCGGGTTAGCCGCATTACTGGCCATGCTCAACAGTTGTGCCATGGGTGTGGGCGTGGTAAATATTGATAACGGCTTTGGGGCAGCTGCACTAGCACGTTCCATATTTAGATTGGGGGTATCATAATGAGGGTTTTATTTTTGGACTGTTTTGCAGGCATTAGTGGTGATATGTTTTTATCCTCATTATTGGATGCAGGGCTTGACGGCAAGGAGTTGTTAAAATACCTAAAACTTATTAATATTGATGACTATGAGTTTACGGTTAGTTCTATCAATAGTCATTCCATCACAGGAACCCGGGTTAAAATCAATGTTAGCGATATTCAGCCCCACCGTCATTTAAAAGACATAGAAAAAATGATCCGGCAGAGTGCACTACCTCATTTTATTAAAGAGAAATCTATGGTGTGTTTTAGATATTTAGCCGAGGCGGAAGCTAAGGTACACGGATTGACGGTGGATAAAATACATTTTCACGAAGTTGGGGCCGTAGATTCGATATTAGACATAGTAGGTGCCGCTACTGCTCTTTACCTGTTAAAGCCTCAAAAAGTTTATTGCGGCACACTTCCGCTGGGTGGTGGATATATAAAGTGTCAGCACGGTACTATACCGGTTCCAGCACCGGCAACCGTGGAATTAGTAAAAGGTATGCCGGTAAAAATGGGGCCTGTCAACAATGAATTGGTTACCCCCACTGGTGCGGCAATAGTTAAGACCTTTATTGATGAGTTTAATTTGCCGCCTATGCACGTTGACCAGATAGGATATGGATTTGGGAGCAGGGAATTAGAGATTCCCAATGCGCTCAGGGTATTATTAGGTACAGTTCAAAAGCGTCCTTCACTTAAAAAGCAAGAAATCAATATTTTGGAGTGTAACATCGATGATATGAATCCCGAAATTACTTCTTTTCTACAGGAAAGATTACTAAAAGAAGGGGCGCTGGATGTATATATACAAAATGTAGGTATGAAAAAGGGGCGCCCGGGAATTGAAATAAAAGTTGTCTGCGAGCCTGCACTGCGGGAAAAGTTAATACACTTAATTTTCCGGGAGAGTACTACCCTTGGAATTCGCTACAGGACTGAAAATAGATTTTTAGCGCAGCGCAGTATTATTCAAGTTCCTACCCCGTACGGTAAAATTGGGGTTAAAGTGAGTAAATTTGATCACTCTTCTGAACCTCAATATGCGCCTGAATTTGAGGATTGCAAAAAGGCATCACTTGCATATGATATTCCTCTTAAAGAAATATATAAATTGGCGATAAGAGAAATGGAGAACAGCCAGGAACAAAAAGACAGCCCGTAATCATTTTACGGGCTGTCTTTGGTTATTGACCGAAGCTGTGTAGTTAACCTGGCTTTTGCGACCGCTCATTCATCTCGCTGGGCCAGGCTAAGCTCAGTCTCACGCTCCGGCAGGGTTCCCTAATTACTAAGCCCCCTCTTTAAGACCAGCTGTTTTCGCAATGGCATAGATAAGAGTTGGTATTACGAAAACATCGGTTAGGCCATTGCCGTCCGCCGTCCTGGCTCAGGGGGCAGCTTCGCACGTCCTGTACTCAGCCCTGCCTCCGCTTATCGACTTCGCCAAGCCTGGCCACAGCTCGATTTAATTCATTCGCTATGCGCAAAAGCCAGGTTTATCGTCAGTCTTAGTGCCAAAATAAAAAATGTTTCACGTGAAACATTTTTTATGTAGATGTTTCACGTGAAACATTGAAACTCAATATAGAAACAACCTTTTGTAACTCTTCATCGTCTTTGAATTTAATTACAATCCTTCCTTTACCACTTTTTCCTTTATTTATTGCCACCTGAGTGCCAAGAATTTTACCCATTTCCTCTTCCGAAAATTCGATGGATGGGTCTCTCTCTTTTAAAACCTTATCCTCATTTTTCTCTTCGATCATCTTTTTTACCATTTGCTCAGTTTGGCGAACATTCAAGTTCCCCCGCACAATTTTTAAAGCCGCAGCCATTTGTTTGTCTCTGTCTTTAATGACTATTAAACATCTGGCATGACCGGCAGTTAAAGATCCGTCTATAACCATATCCTTAATTTCTTCCGGTAAGTTTAGAAGCCGAACCATATTAGCTATGAAAGGCCTGCTTTTACCCAGCTTTTTTGAAATATCCTCTTGAGTAAGGCCGTACTCATCCATAAGCTTATCATAAGCTTGAGCTTCCTCTAAAGCATTGAGGTTTTCCCGTTGAATATTCTCAATAAGCGCTATGGCAGAGGCTTCAAAATCATTATAACTTTTAACTAAAGCCGGAATATATTCTTTTTCAAGTCCCTTACAAGCCCTCCAGCGCCTTTCCCCGGCAATGAGCTCATATTTTTCTCCCTTCACCGGCCTTACCACCACAGGCTGCACAACACCATGTTCTTTAATGGACTCCATTAATTCTTGCAGTTTTTCCGTATCAATAAGCATCCGTGGTTGACTGGGATTGGGAATGATTTGACTAACTTTAATATCCTTAAGCTCTCCGTCATAATTACTATTTTCCGGGTCAGCAGGAATTAATGCCCCCAGCCCCCTACCCAATCCACGTTTTTTACTAGCCAACTCCAATCACTTCCTTAGCCAAGTCCTCATAAACGGAAGCCCCCCGAGACCGTCTATCATAAACCATCACCGGCTTTCCATGACTGGGAGCTTCACTAAGCCGGACGTTCCGAGGAATGATACTTCGGTAAACCTTTCCCCTAAAATGCTTCTTTACTTCATCCACAACCTGAATAGAAAGATTTGTCCTTCCGTCAAACATGGTAAGTACAACACCTTGCAATTTCAACTCCTTGTTTAAACCTTGCTGCACAAGGCGCACAGTATTCATTAGTTGTCCGACACCTTCCAGAGCATAATATTCGCATTGAATAGGCACCAAAACAGAATCTGCGGCAACCAAGGCATTAATAGTGAGAAGACCTAAGGACGGGGGACAATCAATAATAATATAACTATATTTTTCTTGCACAGAGTGCAGAGCTGCCTTCAACACGGCTTCACGCCCCTCGCGGGCTACAAGTTCCACTTCGGCCCCGGCCAGCTCAATACTTGATGGTACAACATCTAAATTATCCATGATTTGATGAAGTATAATTTTATTCACTTCAAATTCATTAATAATAACGTCATAGATGCAATTTTCCAGTCCATCTTTATTAATACCAACACCGCTACTTGCATTACCCTGCGGGTCAATATCAACCAGCAGTACTCTATAATTCATCAAAGCAAGCCACCCTGCCAAATTAACTGCCGTGGTGGTTTTGCCCACTCCCCCTTTCTGATTGGCAACTGCAATTGTTTTAGCCACTAGAAAGCACCTCACCCTAGATTAACCTGTAAAGAATAACATATATATTACAAAATTATTCCACAGTTTTTTCTAAACTCCTTCAGTTACGTTAACTAATTAACTATATTATTTTCGCTACTGCCCCTTTATAAAGGGCGTTTTGCAGGAATACCAGGCCGCCTGGGATACTTTTCGGGTGTTGGCTCTATTTTTTCCATAATAACAATACTTCTTCCATCCCCACTAATTGGCAAATTTAGTTTGATGATTTGGGTGGTTTTACCACCTAGAATTTTAATTGCATTTTGTGCTTCTAAAACCTCTTGATCGATATCAGGTCCCTTTAAAGCAACAAAAAAACCACCCACTTTAACAAAGGGCAAACAAAGCTCACATAAAACCTGCAATGCTGCAACAGCCCTGCTTACACATAAATCATATTGCTCCCGACGTCTACTCTCCCTGCCAAATAATTCAGCTCTCTCGTGATATATTTCAATACTTTCCAAAGAAAGGTCACTTACAACTTTACGTAAGAAATTTACTCTCTTCTGTTGAGAATCCATTAATACAGCTCTTAACCGGGGATACATAATTTTTATCGGAATGCCTGGAAAACCGGCGCCGGTGCCTATATCAATAAAATTATTTATTTTATCAAACTCAATAATAGAAGCACAAGCTAAAGAATCTATAAAATGTTTTAAGGCAACATCTTTGGCTCCGGTTATCTGAGTTAAATTCACATTCTTATTACTCTTCACCAGCGCATTATAATACCGTACAAACAGATCTATTTGTACGGTTGACAGTTCGAAACCCAGTTCCTCAGTTCCTTGATTTAAATAATGAATCATTTCGGCATTATCATTCATTCTTGACACCACGCTTTTGCTGCACCAAATAAATTAATAAAACTGAAATATCTGATGGGTTGACACCTGCTATTCTGGCAGCCTGCCCGATGGACTGTGGTCTGATTTCCTTTAGTTTTTGCTGAGCCTCCACGGCCAGACCTCTGATTAAATCATAGTCTATATTTTCCGGAATACGCTTTCTCTCTAATCGATCAAACTTCTCTACTTGTGACAACTGCTTTTTAATATAACCCTCATATTTTATTTGAATTTCAACTTCTTCCTTAACTTCACTGGAAAGAGAAGGGTACTCTCCCGGTAGTTTTGCAATATCTTCATATTTTAATTCAGGCCTACGCAATAAACCAGCTAAACTGGTAGGTTTTTTTATATCAACTGATCCTACCTCTTGTAAAATGTTTTTTATTTCTTCAGTTACCGGTACTACTACTCGCTCCAACCTTAACATTTCGTTTTCTACATCATTTTTCTTATTGGTAAAAGAACGATACCGGTCATCAGAAATTAGCCCTAATTGCCGTCCTTTTTCGGTAAAACGCAGGTCAGCATTATCATGACGCAGCAATAGCCTATATTCAGCACGCGAAGTTAATAGCCTATATGGTTCGCTGGTTCCCTTAGTAACTAAATCATCAATAAGTACTCCCATATAACCTTCAGAGCGAGAAACAATAAAGGGCTCTTCATCTCTTATATACTTTTTAGCATTAATTCCTGCTATAATACCTTGTGCAGCCGCCTCTTCATAACCCGAAGTGCCGTTTATTTGACCTGCGGAAAAAAACCCGCCAATGGCCTTACTTTCCAAAGATAACTTTAACTCTGTAGGATCAATATAATCATATTCAATGGCATAACCGGGACGCATAATTTCAACTTTCTCCAGACCGGGGATAGTACGCAGCATGGCCAATTGGACATCTTCGGGTAGGCTTGTTGACATTCCCTGAACATACATCTCGGTTGTGTTCAACCCTTCAGGCTCAACAAAGATTTGGTGGGCCGGCTTGTCCGCAAAACGTACCACTTTATCCTCAATTGACGGGCAATACCTTGGTCCACGACCCTCAATTTTACCGCTATACAAAGGTGAACGATGTAAGTTTTCTTTAATAATGCCATGGGTTTTTTCATTACTGTATGTAAGCCAACACGGCACTTGCTGTCTTGTTTGCTGAGGAGAAATAAAAGAAAAGTTATGCAACTTTTCATCTCCTGGCTGAATCTCCATTTTATTAAAATCAATACTATTACGGTCAACACGCGCAGGCGTACCGGTTTTAAACCTGCCCATTTTTAAACCCAATTCTTTAAGAGAAGCAGCTAACCCAATAGAAGGGAAATTACCGCTAGGGCCACCTGATGTAAAAAGATCACCTATAATAACACGACCCCGTAAATACGTACCGGTGGTGACTACCACTGCACGGCATGGAAACACCGCGCCGGTACAACCGACCACCGCACAAACCCTCCCGGCGGAAACCTCAATACTTTCCACCAACACCTGTTTCAAATCTAATCCTGGTTCATTTTCCAGCACTTCTTTCATATTTGCCTGGTATCTTTTCTTATCAGCCTGAGCTCTTAAAGCATGTACAGCCGGTCCCTTTGCGGTATTGAGCATACGCATTTGAATAGCTGCACGGTCTGTATTTAATCCTATTTCACCGCCAAGGGCATCAATTTCCCTTACTAATTGTCCCTTGGCAGGTCCCCCCATGGCCGGATTACACGGCATAAGAGCAACATTATCTAAATTCAATGTCGTTACCAGGGTCCTACACCCTAACCTTGCCGCTGCAAGCCCGGCCTCACACCCGGCATGCCCGGCACCGATAATAACAACATCATATTCACCGGCAATATATCGCACTAATTTCACCTCTCATATTCCGCTGGCAGTAAATTTACTTTACTTTCCAACGCAAAAGTCACTGAAAATCTTGTCTACCAAATCCTCTGAAACAGTTTCCCCTGTTATTTCTCCTAAAATTTCCCAGGCCCCCCGGACGTCAATAGCCAGTAAATCAATCGGGACACCCTCTTCCATCCCATTTAATACATCTTTTAAATGTTTTCGTCCCCTGGAAAGAGCATTCTTATGTCTTACATTACTGATTAAAATAGAATCTGAGGCAGAAATATTTGCCCCTACTATTTGTTGCTCAATTTTATCCTCTAATTTATTAAGTCCTTCTCCCCGCAATACTGACATTGCCACCACCGGCCAATCACTTAATAATGGCGGCAATTTGGAATTAATAATATCAAATCCTTTAATATCAATTTTATTAAAAATAATAATTCCTTTTTTACCTTTAACTAAATCCATAATTTCTTTATCTTCAGCATCCAATTCCGCGGAAGCATCCAACACCAGAAGAATAAGTTCTCCTTGTTTTACTAATTCTGTTGAACGCTCTACCCCGATACGTTCCACAACATCCTCAGTAGTTCTTAGTCCCGCGGTATCAACTAAACGCAACGGTATTCCCCGAATATTTAATACTTCCTCAATAATATCCCGGGTTGTTCCCGGAATTTCTGTTACAATGGCTCTTTTATCCCGCAAAAGCGCATTTAATAAGGATGATTTTCCAACATTCGGTTTACCAACAATTACAGTATGTATTCCTTCACGATAAATCTTACCTACTTTAGCACTTTCCAATAGACTCTCAATTTCTTCTAGAGAATTGATAACTCCGCTTTTCAAATCCCCGGTAGATGCCTCTCCTAACTCTTCCTCGGAAAAATCGATGCTTACTTCAATATTGGCCATAATTCCTAAAAGCTTTTCCTGTAGTAACCCCACTCGTGAAGACAGTCTTCCCTTTAACTGATTTAGAGCAACATCTAAACCCGCATCTGTTTTAGCCCTAATCACATCAATTATTGACTCCGCCTGCGCTAAATCTAACCTTCCATTTAAAAACGCCCGTTTCGTAAATTCACCGGGCTCAGCCAAACGGGCTCCGTGCTCTAACAGTAACTCCAATGTTTTGCGTTGGGGCACCAGGCCACCATGGCAGTTAAATTCAACTACATCTTCTCTGGTGAAAGTGTGAGGAGCATGCATAATGCCTAACAAAATCTCATCAACCACTTTTTGATTATGGTCATAGACATATCCGTAAATTAACCTGTGGCCATTATTTGAGTACAGGTTGTCTGCTTTTGCCGGTTTAAAAATTTTACGGGCTATTTGGAAAGCATCGCTTCCACTAACACGTATTATACCTATTCCACCTTCTCCCAGCGGAGTAGAGATGGCAGCTATTGTATCTTCAATCATGCTTTCACCCCATACTTTTTTAAAAAAACCCAGCCACAGTTAACTGGGCTGGGTATGTGTCAAATTTTTTTCCATAACTGCGAACACTCATTTATTTTCTCGGCGAAATAACAATTTTGCGGTAAGGATCCTCACCCTCACTAAATGTATAAATATCATTTCGGGACTGCAATGTTGTATGAATAATACGCCTTTCCTGCGAATTCATCGGCTCCAAAACAACATTGCGACCTTTTTGCTTTGCCTTCTCGGCAAGTTTTATGGCCAGCCCTCGCAGCGTTTCCTCTCTTCTTTTACGATAACCCTCAACATCAAGAATAATCCTTTGTTTGTGCTCCTGATCCTTATTAGAGGAAAGGTTTACTAAATATTGTAGTGCGTCAAGCGTTTCGCCTCTCCTACCTATTAAGATACCCAAATCCGGTCCCTGCATACTAATAAATATACCATGCTCATTTTGCTTAACATCTATTTCAACTTCCAAATCCATAACGTCCAATACTTTTTCCAACAAATCATTAGCTTTTAGGGACGGGTTTTCAATTACACTTACTTTAACTTTCCCGGGTTTAGAACCAAGAAAGCCAAATAAACCCTTGCTTGGCTGCTCTAATATTTCAACCTCTACTTCATCTCTCGAAACCCTGAGCTCAGTTAATGCCTTTTCCACAGCCTCGTCAATAGTCTTACCAGTTTTTTCAACGTCTGTCACTTTTCCGCCACACCTTCCTTTGCTTGCTCTGTCTGCTTATTAACCAGCAGTTGCTGGGCATAACCCAAAATATTAAATATTACCCAGTATAATACCAAGCCGGCAGGCACAGTGGTGCTAATCCACCCAATAAATAAAGGCATAGTATACAGCATAATTTTTTGTGTTTGATCGGTGGGCGAAGTTGTCAAACTAGTCTGCATGTAAGTGGTTACTGCAGCCAAAACAGGCAAGATGTAAAAAGGATCAATATGTGTTAATTTGTCAATCCAAAAAAAACCTGCATGGCTAGGATCAATAAATGGAAATTCTTTATTGCTTAAAGCTCGAAACAAAGCAATCAATATAGGCATTTGTACTAAAATAGGTAAACACCCAGCCATGGGATTAACATTATGCTCTTTATATAGTTCCATCGTTTTTTGCTGCAATTTTTGCGGGTCTTTCTTCTTGTACTTTTCCTGCATCTCTTTAATCTTAGGCTGTATTGCTTGCATCTTTTTCATTGATGTCATCTGTTTCTGCGTAAGGGGAAACAGCACTACTTTTATCAATACAGTCAAAATGATTATCGCCAGGGCATAACTAGGGACACCCATGGTTGCGGTGACGCCATAAAGCCAATTAATGAGAGATGTCATAGCGTCAACAAGAGAGCCGAATAAACTACCCAAACCCAAACCATCGCCTCCTTAACTACCTAGACAAGAGGATCATACCCTCCAGGGGAAAAAGGATGACACCTGCAAACCCTTTTAATTGTAAGCCACGATCCTTTTAAAGCACCATATTTATATAATGCCTGTAGTGCATATTCCGAACACGTAGGATAGAACCGACACCGCGGCAAAAGAAAAGGCGATATCAACTTTCGATAAAGTAATATCATAAATACCAAAACCCGGCTTATTTTAAACACCAACCTTTAAAAACAAATGATTAAAAAATTAAAGGATTTTTTTACGCAGCCGGTAAACTAGGCGTGCCATTCTTGCCTTGATATTATTAAATTCACAATCCGCGCTACCTTTGCGCGCAATAATCATATAATCGTAACCAGGAACAAAAATCTGCATATCCAACCGACATACTTCTTTTAACAGCCTTTTTACTCTGTTACGGGTTACTGCTTTTCCTACCTTTTTACTCACTGAAAAACCAAACCTGATACTATCAGTTCCGGTTTTGCGGGCTATCAATACAAACCTATCGTCAGCTACAGAGCGACCGCGGGCGAAAATTTTATTAAATTCATTACTCTTTTTAATAACCTTTAATTTAGACATGATCATCTTACCTAATATTGGTTTGTAGCATATTACCCAACAGAAAACCACCTTATACAATTATTAAAATTATTAAAAGGCCACTCAGACTAAGCGGCCTTAAGCTGTCAACCTTTTTCTTCCTTTTTTTCTTCTGCTTCCAACAATTCTTCTACCGGACTTTGTTGACATCCGCTTTAGAAAACCATGCAACTTTTGTCTTTTGCGCCTCTTAGGCTGAAACGTCCGTTTCAAAATCACACCCCCTTAGTGTCTACAAACCAGTAACTTATTATAGATTGGAAAATACTAGACGAACCATAACTATTATATAGTATTGACTACCCCCCGTCAAGAAATAACATATACCAAATAGCCTGTGCACACATATAAAAAGATCTGTTGATAACCCCCACAAAATCTGGTATTATTTACTCACTGGTTAGACCGTAATCCACAAGATTTGGATAAGTTTGTTATTAACCATGTTAACGTGCTGTTTATATTTGTGGGTGGCTTTCATTATTGCATGATTGCATGTAAAACACCTGCTCGGACAAACTAAAAATTCTAATCAAACTTATTGTCTGGGAGGTAAAGATTTGTTGAAAAATAATATAGATCAAGCATGGCAAGAGACTGTAGAAGTCCTCAAAGAGAAAATCAGTTACCATTCCTTTAACACTTGGATCATATCCATGCAACCACTGGCTTTTTTGGAAGACATACTATACATACAAGTTCCCAACCATTTTTCCCGTGACTGGTTAAATGATAGGTATACTCCCCTGATCAAAAGCTCATTACGCGAAACATTAAACAGAAAAGTTGATATAAAATTTTTACTCCAAGGGGAACAACCTCCCAATACATCTCAACCCATTCATAAAAAGGCATACGATCCTACTAACCTCAACGACCTAAGGTATTCTTACCTCAACCCTAAATACACTTTTGATACTTTTGTGGTCGGCAACAGTAATCGTTTTGCCCATGCTGCCTGCTTTGCCGTTGCCGAATCTCCGGCCAAAGCCTATAATCCATTGTTTACATATGGTGGTGTTGGATTAGGGAAAACACATTTAATGCACGCTATTGGTCACTACATACGCGAAAACAACCCAAATTCAACTGTTGCCTACGTTACTTCGGAAAAATTTACCAACGACCTTATAAATGCCATTCGAGACGATCGAACTGTGGAATTTAGAACAAAATACCGCAGTATGGACATACTATTAATTGACGACATCCAATTCCTGGCAGGTAAAGAAAGAACTCAGGAGGAGTTCTTTCATACTTTTAACACTCTTTATGAAGCAAATAAACAGTTGATTATATCCAGTGATCGCCCTCCAAAAGAAATTCCAACTTTGGAAGATAGGTTGCGCTCTCGTTTTGAATGGGGGTTGATTACTGATATTCAAGCGCCCGATTTAGAAACACGGATAGCCATTTTAAGAAAAAAGGCCCAATTAGAATCTCTTATTGTCCCGGACGAAACTTTAACCTTCATTGCTAACCGTATTCAGTCCAACATAAGAGAATTAGAAGGGGCACTGATACGGGTAATTGCCATGGCTTCTTTAAATAACCAAGAAATAACGGCAGAACTAGCTGACGAGGCACTTAGAGATATTATTCCGGCAACAAAACCTAAACCTATCACGGTACCATTAATTCAACAAACCGTAGCACAATACTTTAATATTCGGCCTGAGGAATTTAAAACCAAAAAAAGAACTCGAGCGGTGGCTTACCCTCGACAAATAGCAATGTATCTAACCAGGGAACTTACAGACCTTTCTTTACCTAAAATAGGTGAGCAATTTGGAGGAAGGGACCATACTACAGTCATCCATGCTCACGACAAAATATCCAGGGAACTGCAAACCGATCCCTCACTACAAAATATTGTTAAAGAGTTAACTGAAAAAGTAAAACATCAGTAAACAGTTACACACAACAAATTGCACATATTATTAAATGATACAAAGCCCGTGTCTTATCGTCTGGAAATGGTTTTACACAAACTCACAGCCCTTATTACTACTATTACTATAAAATATATCTTTATAATAACTATAGCTTAAGCTATGGAAAACTACTTATATCCAGAGAAAAAAAGTGGATAACTTTTATACATTGACGAGCAAAAAGCGGAATTGTATATTTCCCATAAATACACAAAGGGGGTAGACTTATGCAAATTTCTCTACCAGCAGAAAATCTACTTAATGCATTACTCACTGTATACAGGGCAGTACCCCCTCGAACTCCTCTTCCCATACTGACAGGCATTCTCTTTGAAACTAAAGAAAATGAACTGTATATAACAGCAACAGACTTAGAGCATAGTATTTGCACCTATGTTTCGGCTACCATCGAAGAACCTGGGGCAGCAGTACTGCCGGCCCGAGAAATAACTGAACTGGCCCGCCGTTTACATGATACCTCTATTGTTAAAATGCAAACAGACGGGCAAACTAATACTACAGTAATAAATTATGCACAATCTGAACTTACATTACACGGCTTCTCTCCCGACGAATATCCAACAATGCCGGAACTACCTAAGGAAAATCTAATTAACCTTCCTCAACAGCAGCTTAGAAAAATGCTTAAACAGGTTTTATATGCAGTTTCGACAGAAGAACACCGGCCGGTTTTTACAGGAGTTTTATTTGAATTTACCAATGAAAAACTCAATGTAGTCGCAACAGACACCCACAGGCTTGCATTACGTTCAACTTTATTGGATACACAACCCAGTAAACTTATAAACGTTATTGTTCCAGGAAAAACTCTAAATGAACTGTCTAAATTACTGGTAAAAGAAGACTCTGAAGTCTCTATCTATGTTACTGAGAACCAAATTTTCTTTTTATTAAATGAAGTACAGATCGTTACTAGGCTTCTGGCTGGAAATTATCCCAATTACAACCTGGTGATACCGCAGCATACTTCTTGTGATGTAACTTTGGATACCAAAGAATTACTAGAAGCTGTGGACAGAGCTTTTTTACTTTCCAGTCCCGGCAGGCAAACAGTATTTTTTCAACTTCAGGAAAACACTTTAACAGTTTTTCTAAACGCGCAAACGGGGCGCATCAGGGAAGATTTACAAGTCGATATTACCGGTGATCAAATGGACATTGGATTTAATGGCCGTTACTTGATGGATGCCTTAAAAACGATAGACAGTGAACAACTGCATTTCAAATTTACCGGGCCCACTACTCCTGCACTTTTAAAACCTGCAGGGCAAGATGAATATATATCGGTGCTTGTTCCTGCTATACCACAGCAGTGAATAAATAAAAGTAGGTGTTTATAAAGTGTGTGTAGAAAAAAAAGTAAACGGTATTATACGATTGGATCAATTTCTAAAATGGGCTGGAGTAGTAGGTACAGGCGGGATGGCAAAGGCCTTGATTCAAGACGGAGAAGTAAAAGTTAACGGATACCCGGAAACCAGAAGAGGGAAAAAACTAAATAACGGCGATGTAGTGCAAGTGTTTGATGAATCTAGTTATAAAGTAATAATTAAAGAGTGAATCAAATGACAGCGTAAAACCAGGAACCGTATAAAGCATGTAATAATTACCAGTGTGATACGGCTAAACAGGAGTTGTTAAGCCGGTGTATCTTATAAAAACTGAGATCTATAATTTTAGGAATTACGCCCAGGAACTATTTTTGCCTGATCAGCATGTTAATTTAATTACAGGCAAGAATGCACAAGGAAAAACTAATTTACTAGAAGCCATCTATGTGGGTACAGCAGGTAATACTTTTCGAACCAATCGATTTACAGAAACAATTAATCGGCAAAGCGAAAATACCAAAATTAGTTATCTTTTTAACACCGCCGGAGGTACATTTTCGGTTTTTTTTGAGCTAAATTCCAATGGAAAAAAATTGATGATGGTTAACGGACAAAAGGTAAACCCTGGTAAATCACTACCATTTCCTGCGGCCATTGTGTTCACTCCCGATGATTTAGATATTATAAAGGGCAGCCCCGCCCGGCGCAGAAAATATATAGACTTTGAACTTGGTTTACTTGACTTCTCATACCATTATTATTACCAACAATATCAAAAAGCACTTTACGAGCGTAATAACCTGCTTAAAAGAGCAAAGAACAGAAATATTGATAACGATCTTTTGGAAATTTGGAATCATCAACTTATAGATACCGGTAGCCGGTTAATATATAAAAGACTACAGTTATTAAAAAAACTGGTGCCATTAGTAAAGGACTTATTCTTACAATTAACGGGTGGGGGAGAAAGGCTTGAGATTAAGTATTATTCATCCCTTAAAATAAGTTTAAATATGGAATATGATCAAATTTCAAGTTTATTCTTACATGAGATTACCGCAATTAAGGCAGAAGAATGTGCCCGGGGTCTAAGCTTGAAAGGTCCACACCGGGATGAATTGATTTTTTATATTGACAGTACCGAAGCAAGGCAGTATGGGTCCAGGGGACAGCAGAGAACAATTGTTTTAGCCCTCAAACTGGCTTTGATTGAGCTGTGGAAAAATGAAACAGATGATTACCCCATTCTTTTGTTGGATGATGTACTACAAGAATTGGATGCTTTCAGACAAAGTTTTTTATTCAAAAAGATTCAAGGCCAAGTGCAAACATTTATAACCACCAGTTCGGAAAGAGAAATAAAGCAATTTAGTGATAATCTTAATAATGTGATTAAGGTAGCCGGGGGAAAATTGGGTCAGGAGGAATAAACAATGTTTTTACATTTGGGCGGGAGTACTGTAGTATCTAAGCGGGAAATAATTGCCATCCTAGACGTTGAAACTAAAAAATTACCTATAACCCAAGAGTTTTTAGAGATTGCCACGGATGAAGGATTTATCAAAACTATTGTACCAAAAGAAAAAGCTAAGTCTTTTATCATCACCAACGACCAGATTTTTTTATCACCAATATCTTGTACAACATTAAAAAAACGGTCCAATTCTTTTTCGGGTATATCAGAAAAAGTTTTTAGTACAGAACCGTGATATGCACGGTTCTCTTTAAGTTAACACTTCAGTGTAATCAGGATAACGGAAACGGAGGTCTCCCGTTTTGTTGGAAGAAAACAATAACTCAAATTACGGTGCTGAAGAAATACAAGTTTTAGAAGGTCTTGAAGCCGTACGCCGCAGGCCAGGAATGTATATAGGCAGTACTGATACTAAAGGACTTCACCATTTAGTATATGAAGTAGTTGACAATAGTATTGACGAAGCCATGGCAGGGTTCTGTGATGAAATAAAAATATATTTACACGAGGACAATTCTGTAACTGTCATTGATAACGGAAGAGGAATACCTGTAGATGTTCATACGAAAACTGGTCTTCCGGCCGTACAGGTGGTTATGACGGTACTGCATGCCGGCGGTAAATTTGGCGGTGGTAGTTATAAAGTGAGCGGAGGATTACACGGCGTTGGTATTTCCGTTGTAAATGCTTTATCTGAACACCTTAAAGTTGACGTTTGGCGCAACGGTACCGTTTACTCTCAGTCATACCAACGGGGTGCCCCGGTAACCGGACTTGAAATAACAGGCAAAACAGAATTAACCGGTACAAAAATAACCTTCACACCTGATTCTGAAATATTTGAGGAACTTGATTTTAATAGTGAAACTTTATCCACACGTTTTCAAGAGTTAGCGTTCTTAAGTAAAGGAATAAAAATTAAGTTTTATGATGAAAAAAATAATACTGAGGTCACTTATCATCATGAAGGCGGTATCAGAGATTTTGTACAGCACTTAAATAATAACAAAGATCCGCTCCATAAACCTATTTATTTGGAACAAGATAAAGATGACATAATTGTTGAGTTGGCACTTCAATATACCGGAGGTTACATAGATACCCTCTTTTCGTTTGTTAATAATATTCACACCATAGACGGGGGTACCCATGAAGCAGGATTTAAGGCCGGTTTAACTCGTGTAGTCAATGACTACATACGTAAAAATAATTTAATCAAAAATGGCATGAATGGTCTTACGGGTGAGGATATTCGAGAAGGTCTTACTGCCGTGATAAGTATAAAAGTGCCGGAACCACAGTTTGAAGGTCAGACCAAAACAAAACTTGGCAACAGCGAAGTTCGCAGTATCGTTGATTCTGTTGTGGTAAATGGATTAACCACTTTTCTGGAAGAGAACCCCTCTGTAGCAAAAAAAGTGGTAGAAAAATCGATCATGGCCTCCCGGGCCAGAGAGGCGGCACGAAAAGCACGGGAATTAACCCGCCGTAAAACTGTACTGGAAAGTTCAACTCTACCGGGTAAACTTGCAGATTGTTCCAACCGGGATCCTTCAGTTAGTGAATTGTACATTGTTGAGGGAGATTCCGCCGGTGGTTCAGCAAAACAAGGTAGGGATAGAGGGTTTCAGGCTATCCTTCCTCTACGTGGTAAAATTTTGAATGTAGAAAAAGCACGTATGGATCGTATTTTAAATAACGAAGAGATAAGGGCTATGATCACAGCTTTAGGTACGGGAATAGGTGATGATTTTGACCTGGAAAAAGCCCGTTATCACAAAATTATAATCATGACTGACGCTGATGTTGATGGTGCCCACATTCGTACTCTTTTGTTAACGTTCTTTTATCGTTACATGAAAAAACTGATTGAGGCCGGTTACGTTTTTATTGCCCAGCCTCCTTTGTACAAAATCAAAAAAGGTAAGCAGGAGCGTTATGCTTACAATGACCGGGAAATGGAAAAGGCTTTAAATAAAATCGGTGCCAATGCTTCTCTGCAAAGGTATAAAGGCTTAGGAGAAATGGATGCAGAGCAGTTATGGGACACCACTATGAATCCGGACAGTAGGACAGTTTTACAAGTTAAATTAGATGATGCTATTAAGGCTGATGAGATATTTACTACCCTTATGGGAGATAAAGTGGAACCGAGAAGAAACTTTATTAGGGACAATTATAACGATGTTAGGAATTTGGACGTTTAGGAAATCCAGAAAAACAAACGCGCTAAGGGAACTGATTTATCGCGCTTTTTTATAGGAGTGAAACGATTTGCCGGAAATGCTAGGAAAAGTAGTACCCATTGATATAAATCAAGAGATGAGGCATTCTTACCTGGATTATGCCATGAGTGTCATAGTCGGACGTGCTCTTCCTGATGTCCGGGACGGTTTAAAGCCTGTTCACAGGCGTATTTTATATGCCATGCACGGGCTTGGAGTCACCCCGGATAAACCACACCGTAAATCGGCTTATATTGTCGGTGAAGTAATGGCTAAATTTCATCCCCATGGTGATTCGGCCATTTACGATACCATGGTAAGGTTAGCGCAAGATTTTTCCTGCCGGTATTGTTTAGTGGACGGACATGGAAACTTTGGGTCGGTTGACGGGGACTCCGCTGCAGCCATGCGGTATACAGAAGCGCGTATGGCAAAAATATCTACAGAGTTACTAAAAGACATTGATAAGAATACTGTAGATTTTATTCCTAACTACGATGGTGCCGAAAAAGAACCGGTAGTACTTCCGGCCAGGATCCCCAACTTATTAATAAACGGTTCGGCCGGTATAGCCGTAGGTATGGCCACTAATATTCCACCTCATAATATTGGCGAAGTTATTGATGGGGTAGTCAAGTTAATTGATAATCCCGACGTTGAAATCGAAGATTTAATATCGATTATAAAAGGTCCTGATTTTCCCACAGGTTCTACAATTATGGGCAAAGACGGTATAAGAAAGGCTTATTATACCGGGCGTGGTTCGATCCGGGTAAGGGCTAAATCTGATATTCAAACCACGGGTGGCAAAAGTAGAATAATTGTTAATGAGATTCCTTACCAGGTCAATAAGGCTAGACTGATAGAAAAGATAGCCGACCTGGTAAAGGCTAAAAAGATAGAAGGCATATCAGACTTACGAGATGAATCAGACCGCAAAGGAATGCGGATTGTTATAGAATTGAAACGAGAGGCCCGGCCAAAGGTAATATTAAATCAGCTTTACAGGCACACGCAATTAGAAGACAGTTTTGGTATTATTATGCTGGCTTTGGTAGATGGGCAACCTAAAGAATTAAACCTTAAGGAAGTATTATCTCATTATCTGGAACATCAAAAAGTAGTAATTGTTCGCCGCAGTCAATTTGAATTGGATAAAGCCGAGGCCCGGGCACACATAGTTGAAGGGCTGCGTATAGCTCTTGATAAGTTAGATGCAGTGATCAGTACTATTCGTTCTTCCCGGACCACTGAAATAGCTAAGCACGCCCTGATGGAGAAATTTGATTTATCGGAAAAACAGTCTGAAGCTATTCTAAACATGCGACTTCAGCGCCTTACAGGGCTAGAGCGAGAGAAACTAGAAGCAGAGTATAAAGAATTGAGCGAAAAGATAGAGTATTTACGAGCTATTTTAGCTGATGAACAAAAAGTTCTCGCCATTATTAAAGATGAAATACTGCAATTAAAAGACAAATATGCGGATAAACGCAAGACGGAAATTAGTGATGAGAATTACCAGTTGGAAGATGAAGACTTGATAGCGCAAGAAGATGTGGTTATAACCATCACCAATAAGGGATATATAAAACGTATGCCGCTGGATACTTATAGAAGTCAGCACCGCGGCGGCAGGGGTATTCATGCTGCCGGAATTAAGCAGCAAGATTTCCTACAGCACCTTTTTATTACTTCCACGCACCATTATTTTCTGTTCTTCAGCAACCAGGGAAAGGTATACCGCTTAAAGGTGCATGAAATCCCGGAGGCAGGAAGAACAGCCCGGGGAACAGCCATCATCAATTTAATTCTTATTAACAATGATGAACATATTACCACTGTGATACCCGTTAAGGAATTTGTACCCCATAATTATCTATTTATGGCTACAAAAAAAGGGATTATTAAAAAGACTTCGCTGGATGAATATGATTCTTCCCGTACGGACGGCATTATAGCTCTTAATTTGGATCAAGACGATGAATTGATGAATGTGACTCTTACGGATGGCGACCAGGAAATTATTTTAGCCACCAAGGCGGGACAGGCCATTCGGTTTCATGAAACCGAAACACGCCCCATAGGAAGAGTCACCAGGGGTATGAGGGGTATAACACTACGGGATGACGATGAAGTTGTATCTATGGATAAGATACGAAGCGACGGTGATTTACTGGTGCTTACCAGTGCCGGTTACGGTAAACGTAGTAGAGTTAAGGACTACAGAGTGCAGTCCCGGGCCGGAATGGGTATTCGTAATATAAAATGCACTCCCCGCAATGGATATGTTGTATCGGTGAGGATAATTAAGAAAGATGAAGAAATAATGATGATAAGTGCCGAGGGAGTTATGATCAGACTGCGCGTAGGCGATATCCCTGTCATGGGAAGATCAACCCAAGGTGTGATACTTATGAAATTGGGCAAAGATGACCGGGTTGTGGCAGTGGCCCGGGTGGTCAATACTAAGTGAATAATGTTATATAACCTGTCTTTTGCGCCGTGGGTCATTCCACGGTTATTTTTTTATTTAAAACTGACTAAAAAGGAGAATGAATATAAATCCTTAAGATAATCTAAATATTTAAACTTTTATGGTAGTATTTACCATTTGGTATATTATGGTATTATAATAGGTAAAAGATACCAGTGGGTACCCGCTACTGTAAAGGGGGGAAATTACTAAATGGTAAATGAGGTTAATGGTATAATTGAATTTTATGCCCATGCAATCCCTTTTTTGGCCAGTACAAGAAAAAAAGTTGCAACTGCTGGTCATGGTGAGTCAACGGTTACCGTTGTGTTCTCTGGTTTAGATAATGATGACAAACCCAAAGGAAGTACATTCCTGTTAAAAGAGAACCTTCGGATTCCCAGAGGGCCTGACAATTTATTTTATATGAGTGTTCGAAAAGGAGCACCATAGACGTACTTTTCGAACATCCTCTGCAAGGGGGAGGGTTTGTTGGCACAGGTATTTTTACAATTAAATATTGAAATACTAAGACCGGCTTATGGCCGCAATAAATCCTAATCAGGATTACTCAAGAGTATTGAAATCTCTGAGATATACTGTTTATATTTGCTTTAAAAAAGATACCCTAATTCGGACATTATAAAGGTGACAGAAATATTGTAATCTTCTTGAGTGAAACTTATTTATGAGCAATTTGAGACCCAAATATTGGTACCAAACGAACAAACAACCAATTGGTTATATAAAAGAATATCTTGATTTTGAGACTTACTTGGTAATGGTATAAAAGCAGATACAGTAAAGTGAACTCCTTCAGCTAAAGCTGAATTATCGAGACTAAAGGGGAACTCCTGCTTATTGAAGTTGGAGTCTTAAGAAGTAGATTAAATGTTATTTTTAGCGTTCAAATGTAAGAGGCTGTTATCATAAACAGAAAGGTGGACGGTAACCTTTTTAATAAGCTGAACTTGTTTAAATCACCGCAACTCTTAAATAATCGATAGTGGATTGCTGTGGGTTAAGGGCTGCAGCGTAAAATCGGTTCCCAAAGGAATTTAAAATTACCCCTGGATTTTTCCGGGGGTAATTTTTTTACACTTTAGGAAATTATACCTTGCCATATAAATGGCAAGGACGCGCCATGCTTGTGCCCGTTAGGTATGCCCAGAATGGGTATAAGGGAACTGATTTAGCGCGCTTTTCTTGGTGCGTTTTTTTTAAATTCTATAGATCTTGTCTTTCGTGGTATAATACAGTAAAATTATTTGATAGATCTTATGCTGATATAAGACTAATAATCTATTGTTTTGTTAGAAACGATAATAAGTAGTGATAAGCTGAATGGAGGCGTAATGATGGCTGAACAAGGAACCTGGACCGTAAAAAAAGGTCTGGCTGAAATGTTAAAAGGCGGCGTCATAATGGATGTGACTACCCCGGAGCAGGCTAAAATTGCTGAAGAAGCCGGGGCATGTGCGGTGATGGCTTTAGAAAGGGTACCGGCTGATATAAGGGCTGCAGGTGGTGTAGCCAGAATGGCTGACCCGTCCGTGATATTACGTATTATGGATGCAGTAACTATTCCGGTAATGGCCAAGGCACGTATTGGTCATTTTGTAGAGGCCCAAATATTAGAAACACTAGGTGTGGATTACATAGACGAAAGTGAAGTTCTTACACCGGTGGATGATGAACACCATATTGACAAACATGAGTTTAAAGTGCCTTTTGTATGTGGTTGCCGCAATTTAGGTGAGGCGTTAAGACGTATCGGTGAAGGGGCGGCTATGATTCGCACCAAGGGAGAACCCGGAACCGGTAATGTGGTTGAAGCTGTACGGCATATGAGAAAAGTAATGGGTGAAGTTCGTAGGCTGCAGAATATGCCTAAGGAAGAGCTTATGCACGCGGCTAAAGAAATGGGTGCGCCGTATAATCTAGTTTTGGAAGTAGCCAAAGAGGGACGTCTGCCCGTAGTTAACTTTGCTGCCGGTGGAATAGCTACTCCGGCTGATGGTGCCATGATGATGCAGTTGGGCTGTGACGGTATTTTTGTTGGTTCCGGTATCTTCAAGTCTAATAATCCCTCTGCCAGGGCCAAGGCCATTGTATCAGCAACTACGCACTACAATGATCCACAGGTATTGGCAGAAATATCCAGAGATTTAGGTGAAGCAATGCCCGGCATAGAAATATCCTCTATCGTACCTGAGCAACGTATGCAAGACAGAGGGTGGTAGAAATATTATGTTAGTAGGTGTACTGGCACTGCAGGGCGCCTTTAGGGAACATCAAAAAGCACTGAAAGCTTGCGGAGTTAATACTGTGCAAGTGCGAAAACCGGAACAACTGGATGAATTAAATGCGTTAGTTATCCCCGGCGGCGAAAGTACTACTATGGGTAAATTATTATTACAATTCGATCTACTGGATGCCATAGCTGATCTTGGCCGCAAAGGAATGCCCATATTTGGCACATGTGCAGGCTTGATAATGTTAGCAAAAGATATAATTGGTTCTGACCAGCCCAGGTTAGGGCTTATGGATATAAAGGTTGAGCGCAACGCCTTTGGGCGGCAGGTTTTTAGCTTTGAAAGTGAACTGGATATACCCCCATTAGGTGCAAAACCATTTCAGGGAATATTTATCAGAGCGCCTTATGTAGTGGATGTGGGTCCGGGTGTTGATATCTGGGCAGAATACGACAGTAAAATAGTATGTGTAAAACAAGATAATTTATTGGCCGCCGCCTTTCATCCGGAGTTAACGGATGATATTAGGCTGCACAGGAAATTTTTAGACATTGTAAATATTGAACCAAAGTGCATATAACCTATTGCAAATTGGTTCAACATATAGTAATATTTTTAACAACTTGACATTTCAAGAAACTCAGTGAAGGGGTAAAATAACCCGTTGTAATTCTTCAGAGAGCCGGTGGTTGCTGTGAACCGGTGGATGCGACAGGTGAAAAGGCTCCCCGGAGAGGGTCTACTGAAAACAGTAGTAGGTAGGCACGGTAAAGCCGTTATTTTGATTAATTAAGGGGATTCGGCCTTTGTCGAATCAACCGGGGTGGCACCGCGGGAGTAACCTCTCGTCCCTGTTTTTATATAATCAGGGATCGAGAGGTTTTTCTATTTTTAAAAACCATTATCAAAAAGGATAGTCGAAGGGAGAGGCTTTTATAATGCAAGGTAAAGAATATTTGATGATTCCCGGCCCTACTCCGGTACCGCCGTCGGTCATGAATGCAATGTCCAGGCCCATGTTCGGTCACCGGAGTGAAGAGTTCGCCGCCATGCATAAAGACATTATCGGTAAACTGCAGAAGGTTTTTCAAACAACAAATGACCTTTTTGTACTAACTAATTCCGGTACGGGCAGCATGGAAACAGCAGTGGCCAACATTGTAAGCCCCGGGGATAAAGTCTTGACCCTGGTAGGCGGTAAATTCGGGGAGCGCTGGTCTGAATTAGCCACGGCTTACAAGGCTGAGGTTTTACAAGAAGATTTTGCATGGGGTACTCCGGTGGATTTAAAGAAGGTTGAAGAGGTCCTTAATGCAAATACTGATATTAAGGTTGTTTTTGCCACTTTCAATGAAACATCCACCGGTGTTCTTAATGATATTGAAGGTTTAGGTAAACTGATAGCCAAAACACCTGCTCTGTTTGTGGTGGATGGTGTCAGCGGAGTAGGCGGTATAGAGATTAAAACCGATGCATGGAATGTTGACATACTGGTTACCGGGTCTCAAAAAGCTTTAATGCTGCCGCCTGGCCTTGGTGTGATAAGTGTAAGTTCCAAAGCATGGGATAAGATTGAAAACAATACATCACCGAGGTATTACTTTAATCTTGTAAAAGCAAGAAAGTCCATGGAAAAATGGAATACTGCCTACACTCCTGCGGTGTCTCTATTCGTCGGCTTAGATGCATCTCTGAATATGATGCTGGAAGAAGGTATAGATAATGTTTATGCCCGGCATAAACTATTGAGGGATGCTACCAGGGCTGCCATAAGAGCCCTTGGTTTAGAGTTAATGACAGAAGACTCTTATGCTTCACCGGTAATCACATCCGTATATGCACCTGAAGGCATAGGTTCAGATGATATTCGAAAGGTTTTAAAACAAGATTTCGATATAACTTTTGCCGGCGGGCAGGCTAAGTTAAAGAACAAAATATTCCGTATTGCTCATATGGGATTTGCTGATAAAATGGATGTATTGTTAGCCATAAGCGGATTGGAAATGGCCCTGGCTAAAGTTGGACATAAGGTAGAGTTAGGTAAGGGAGTAAAGGCAGCACAAGAAGTGTTTTTAGGGAGGCAGAAGTAATGGCTGATTTTAAAGTTCTAGCAATGGACAATGTTTCCGAAGAAGGATTAGCTCCGCTTCGTAATGAAAAAGATATCGAAGTGGTCTATGGTGGAAAGATGACAGAAGAAGAATTAATAAAAATAATCGGTGATTATGATGCCATGATAGTTCGTAGTGCCACCAAGGTCACCCCTAATCTGTTAGAGTATGCTTCTAAACTTAAGGTTGTCGGCCGTGCCGGAGTGGGCGTGGATAATATTGATCTGAATGCCTGCACTGAAAACGGTATCCTGGTGGTTAACGCACCGGACGGTAATACTATAGCCGCAACCGAACATACAATGGCCATGATGCTGTCCCTGGCCCGTAATATTCCACAGGCTGTCCGTAAAATTAAAGACGGAATATGGGACAAAAAAGCATTTTTAGGTGTTGAACTCCGAAATAAAGTATTGGGTGTAATAGGCCTCGGGCGTATTGGAACCAATGTTGCCCGTAGGGCCCGGGCCATGGAAATGAAAATAGTTGCTTATGATCCATATCTTACCGAAGAAAAAGCAGCTGACATGGGTGTTTACGTGATGCCCCTGGAAGAAGTATTAAAACAAGCTGATTTTATTACTTGTCATATGCCCAAAACCAAAGAAACTTATCATTTAATTGATGAAAAAGCGTTTAGCTTGATGAAAGACGGTGTGCGTATTATCAATTGTGCCCGGGGTGGCATTATTGACGAAGAAGCCTTATATCATGCTTTGGAATCAGGTAAGGTTGCAGGCGCCGCCCTTGATGTTTTTGAAAATGAGCCCAATACCGAAGGCCCGCTGCATAAACTGGATAATTTTATTGCCACACCTCACTTAGGGGCATCTACCTGTGAGGCACAGCTTAATGTTGCAGTGGATGTAGCAGAAGAAATAATAGATGCTCTCCGGGGTGAAGTAGTTAAAAATACTGTAAATATTCCATCTGTTAAACCGGAAGTAATGGCAGGAATCAAACCTTATTTGAATCTTGCCGAAAAGCTAGGAAAGTTCCAGGCCCAATTGGTAGACGGAAGAGTTAAAAAAGTGGAAATAATTTACAATGGAGAATTGACCAAACATGAAGTGACTACCATAACCACCGCCATGGTAAAAGGTATGTTAGATCCTATTCTCCAGGAAAGAGTAAATTATGTAAACGCAGTTATGCTGGCCAAACAACGTGGCATTCAAGTGGTACAAACTGTCAACGGCCAAGCTAACGGCTATGCCAGTTTGATAACGGTGAATGTTACCACAGATAAAATGGAAAGTTCCGTATCCGGGACACTTTTCCGGGAAAATGCCCCCCATATTGTGATGATTGACGGCTATAGGATTGATGCCGTGCCGGAAGGATTTATGCTTTATGTGCCGCACATTGATAAGCCTAGAGTGATAGGCCCGGTAGGTACATTAATAGGGGACCATAATGTTAATATTGCCAGTATGCAGGTAGGCAGAAAAGTTATTGGCGGCAGGGCGGTAATGCTTCTTGCTGTGGATGCTGAAGTCCCGGAAGAAACATTAAAGGCAATTGCCGGTTTGGATGGGGTTGAAGGAGTTAAGTTTATAAAGCTGTAATGTTTTACAAGGATATTCCAATGTGGTATACTTTTGCCGGGTGAATGCCCGGCATTTTGTATATTTTAGGGCTTTGGTACCCTTTGGGGTCCTGGCAATAGCTACTAAATTTTAAACTATCCTATTTATGGAAATAAATATAGATAAATACCGGCAGGAGGTGTGGTCGTGCTGGATATAAAGTTTGTGCGCAATAATCCTGAAGCTGTACAAGAAGCGCTCAAAAAAAGAGGTAGTAACATTAGCTTAGAGCCTTTTCTCAGATTGGACGAGCGCCGTAGAAAGTTAATAACGGAAACAGAGCAATTAAAAAATAAAAGGAATGTAGTATCTGAACAAATAGGCCGTCTAAAAAAAGCAGGCCAAGATGCACAGGAAATGGTACAGCAGATGCGCCAGGTATCCGACCAGGTGAAGGAAATGGACGAAGAATTGCGAGTTCTGGAGGAAGAAATTGATAGTTTCCTGTTGGGCATCCCTAATATTACGGATGAATCTGTCCCGGTAGGCAAAGATGAAAGCGATAATATTGAACTAAGACGCTGGGGAGAGGTACCTAATTTTGGTTTTGAGCCTAAGCCTCACTGGGAATTGGGTGAATCACTGGATATTTTGGATTTTGAAAGGGGAGGAAAGGTTACCGGTGCCCGCTTTAGTTTTTATAAGGGACTTGGTGCTGCGCTGGAGCGTGCCTTGATGAGTTTTATGCTGGATATGCATACACGCGAACACGGTTATGTGGAAATTTTCCCTCCTTTTATCGTAAATGCAGATTCAATGACCGGAACCGGTCAGTTGCCTAAGTTTGCTGAGGATATGTTTAAGTTAGAGAATTTGGACTATTATTTAATTCCCACGGCGGAAGTACCGGTGACTAACCTTTACCGGCAGGAAATTTTAGACGGAAACAAACTACCCATTTACCACTGTGCCTACAGTGCATGTTTCCGCGCAGAGGCAGGAGCGGCAGGAAGGGATACCCGGGGGTTAATCCGCCAGCACCAGTTTAACAAGGTAGAATTGGTAAAGTTTTCCAGACAGGAGAACTCCTGGGATGAGCTGGAAAAGCTGACTGCAAATGCAGAAAGAATTCTTCAATTATTGGAATTACCGTACAGGGTTATTAATCTTTGCGCCGGTGATATAGGCTTTAGTGCAGCCAAAACGTATGACATTGAAGTATGGTTGCCCAGTTACCAAGCGTACAAAGAGATCTCTTCCTGTAGTAATTTTGTTGATTTTCAGGCTCGCCGGGCTAATATAAGATATAAGGAAGGTAAAGGTAAGCCCAAGTTTGTCCATACACTAAATGGTTCCGGGCTTGCTATTGGGCGTACTGCAGCTGCCATATTGGAGAATTATCAACAGGCAGACGGCACAGTGGCCATACCGTCCAAGTTGCAGCCATACTTTGGTGGCTTGACTCAGATAGGTTAGTTTGTTATAATCAAGTTCGTGGTCGCAAACCAGCGGCCACGGGCTAGACAAAGGGTATTGACAGTGAACATTACTCATGCTAAACTTTTTATTACCTCTGGTTAGAAAGTTAGCTGGAGGGATGTCCGAGCGGTTTAAGGAGGCGGTCTTGAAAACCGTTGAACCTTCGCGGGTTCCGTGGGTTCGAATCCCACTCCCTCCGCCAGTAAATAGTTATACGGAGAGATGGCCGAGTCGGCTGAAGGCGCTCGCCTGCTAAGCGAGTAGACGGTTTAGAGCTGTCTCGAGGGTTCGAATCCCTCTCTCTCCGCCAAAAAATAAGTACATACCTTTGAAAGGTATGTACTTATTTTTTGGCACTTTATGAAAGTATATCTTGCCATATAAATGACAAGGATAAAGGAAAAAAGTACTGAAAAGCGCGCGCCATGCTTGTGCCCGTTAGGTATGCCCAGAATGGGTATAAGGGAACTGATCAAAAAGTCTTTAACCTTTTAAATCCTTAAATCTTAGACAGGATTACAGGATAAAAGACGATAAAGGCCTTGGGCATTTCTTATGGGTCTTTTATATTCTGACGGGTTTAATGGGATCAAACGGGATTTTGTTATGCTCATATGCGTGACTTATCGTATTTAAACTAATCCACTCTGTGTCCGGCAATTATACTTGGACAGCTGTAAAGCAGAGAGTTAGAAAGGATAAAATTAGCACCAACTCATTTCAATTTATTCAACTGTTTTCCTAACCAACTAACCCCTAACCAACTACCTGCAGAAAGACTGGTAATACGAGTTGATTGCTTGGAATATATATTTGTGTTATAATTACTAAGCATTTGTGGTGAGAGTTAGTCTTTAAGACAGTAAATCATTTCCGTCTTGACTGGTTTGAATATTTTTGTTACAATAATTCTTGCATTGCGATGAGGCTAACTTAATAAACCGTGTGCCCGTAGCTCAATTGGATAGAGCGTCTGACTACGGATCAGAAGGCTTGGGGTTCGAGTCCCTTCGGGCACGCCAAAAAGATGTTAGATGCGCAGCTGTGACGCGCATCTAACATCTTTCTATTAATCATTTTAACTTGTGCCCGTAGCTCAGGGGATAGAGCAGTGGTTTCCTAAACCACGTGCCGGGGGTTCGATTCCCTCCGGGCGCACCAATAAAGTGCCGCCATTTTTGGCGGTGCTTTTTGTTTATTGAAAGATTTGTCGCTTATTGTCTATTATCAGAAAATTGAGATTATTAACTTTGAGGAGGAAAATTTATGAAGAATATTGTAATTTAGGTAGAGGTAAATTTTATTAACGTTCATTATAATTACCTTTTTTGACAGGGGAAGTGAGGTGCTACTCAGCTAAATTATTGATTGGGTGATAGAATATATCCTAAAGAAATAAAGAATATTCTTAATAGGGGTGAAATTAATTGGCTCAAAATGACCAAATAGTAATTTTTGGCTTAAATGCACAGCATTATGCTTTACCGATAAGTAATGTGTCAGAAATCATAAGGGTGATGGAAATAACTGAAGTCCCAAATATGAATTTTTTTTATAAAGGGATAATTAATCTCAGGGGTTCTATTGTCCCCGTTATCAGTTCAAATTTACGTCTAGGATTAGAGGAACATGAGCTAAGTAAGGATTCAAGAATTATTGTGGTGGAGCAAAACGGGGAAAAATTGGGTTTAACCGTGGACAGTGTTTATGCAGTGAGCCAGTTTTCACCAGAACAGGTGGAAGAATCTGACTCTGTGAGCGGTAAGGATCAGTTTATTAAGGGTGTTATTCATCAGGATAATAGTATGATTCTGCTTTTGGATTTAGATAGAATGACTGCCTGATGTTTGTGATTAGGGTACAGGAGGGCGTTACTATATGCGGGGTATTAAACTGGGACTAAGATTAAACACTATTAAGATAAAACTGGTATTTATAATTGTTGTTGCTACAGTAATGGCTTTAGGGACCGTCTCTTATTTAAGTTATAATAAAGCCTCCGCCATTCTTGAGGAGCAGGTGTTTAACGCTGCTGCCAACAGTGCAGGGTACAACGCCCGAATTGTGGACCAATGGCTGCAGGGTATCAAAAATGAAGTTAATACACTGGCGTTGGACGAGAAAATAAGTGCTGCCGGTAGTGAAAGCCTACCGGATTTAAAAAGTGTTGATGAAATGCACAATGATTATGAACTGGCCTATGTTTCGGATGCCGATGGGAATTGTATAGGCAGTAACGATACAACTTTCAACATAACGAGCCGCGATTACTACCGGGAAATTATAAAAACGGGGCATACCGTTGTTTCCGACCCGGTTATCAGCAAGGCAACCGGAAATCAAATTATTGTAATCGCAGCACCTACATATAAGGAAGATGCTACCTCACCCACAGGTCTGGTAGGAGTTACTGTTACGCTGGACTATCTAAAAAAACTAGTTGCGGAAATGAATATTAACGGTTACGGATACGGCTTCATACAAGATTCGGACATGCTTACAATTGCTCATAAGGATGATGAGTGGATAGGTAACAGCAAAATAATTAATGCGGGTGATGACAAGCTCTCTGTATTGCTTAGCCGCATGTCCAAAGAGGAAAAAGGATATGGTGTTTATTCCTACCAGGGCAGTGATAAAATGCTTGCTTTCGGGCAGGTTCAGAGCACCGATTGGTCGGTTGCCCAATCGGCAGATATGGCTGATGTGATGTCACCATTAAGTGTAATCCGCAACACAAACGTTACCGTAGCCATGATAGCAATGCTGGTTATGCTGGTTATTTCACTGCTTATAGCTAGTTTTGTAGCTAAGCCGTTAATAAAATTGAGCCAGGCAGCAGAAGCTGTTGCTCAGGGTGACTTGACTCAGAAAGTGGATATTGGGCATAAAAGTAAAGACGAGATTGGCACCCTTGCTGATTCATTTGAAAGAATGATTGAAAACTTAAAATCCATGCTGGCCAGTGTCAAAGGAAATTCCGAGAGGCTGGTCTCCCATAGTGAAGAGTTGGCATCTTCCAGTGAAGAAGTCAGTGCCACCGTTGAAGAAGTGGCCAGCACTACAAATGAAGTTGCAGCCACTTCCGGCCAGGGAGTTGAAAACGCGGAGGCTGCGGCTAAAGAGTCAGAGCAAGTACAACAAGTGGCCGAAGAGGGCAATCGTGCCGTTCAAGAAACTGTAGAAAAAATGAGTACTATCTCTCATGCGTCTCAAAATGTTGCCACAGCCATCAGAAACCTTGGTGACCAGTCCCATCAAATCGGAGAAATTATTAATACCATTACCAATATAGCCGATCAAACCAACCTATTGGCTCTAAATGCAGCTATTGAAGCAGCTCGGGCCGGAGAACACGGACGTGGATTTGCCGTGGTGGCCGAGGAAGTGCGCAAGCTTGCCGAACAATCTTCTGAAGCTGCCAACCAAATTACGGGGTTAATTGAAAAAATACAGGTGGGAGTCGGTGAAGCTGTCACGGCCATAGATAACGGAGTGTCGGAAGTAGAAGACGGAGTTCAGGTAGCCAACAATGCCGGTGCTTCTTTAGAGCAGATCAGCAAGGCTATCCAAAAAAATACCGCGGTCATAAAGGACTTAACATCCGGCATACAGCAGGCCAACGAAGGTATGCAGCAGCTTTCTGCATCCAATGAACAGATCACTTCCACTGTGCAACAGGTATCCGGGTCAGCTCAAGAGCTGGCAAATATTGCAGATGACTTGCAAAATGAGGTTATTAAATTCAAAGTTGAAGTAACGCATGACATAAAAAATACTGTTGACCAAAGTGATATGAATACATCCGAGGAAATGAAGGAATAAGTTTAAGTTGTCCCAGTTTATACCTTGAAAGTACAGTGTAAAGTATCAAAAAGCGCGCACTAAGGGAACTGATTTAGCGCGCTTTTTGATTGCGACTGGAAGTTAGGGCCCACGGAGGTAGGGTTTAAGTAAGATTGCCAAGGCGATATGTTTTATGTTATACTTTTCTTTGTACTTTTAGTCTTTCAAGTTTTTTAAGCGAGGTTTGCTGTGAACGAACATAGCGAATTTATGTGTGAGGCTTTAACCGAAGCTCGTAAAGCATATGCCCTCGGTGAAGTTCCCATTGGTGCAGTCATTGTTAAAGATCGTGAAATTATTGCCCGGGGATATAATTTGCGCGAGATACTACATGACAGTACAGCTCACGCAGAAATAATGGCCATGAGAGAAGCGGCTAAGAAGTTGGGTGACTGGAGACTTACCGGTACGACCCTTTATTCTACCATTGAGCCTTGTACCATGTGCGGTGGTGCCATTGTTCAGTTCAGGGTGGACAGGCTTGTCTACGGTGCACCGGATCTGAAAGCCGGGGCCGTGGACTCTGTCATTGATGTTGTGCGCGATCCCAGGTTTAATCACAGGGTGGAAGTCATGGCAGGTGTTTTGGAGGATGAATGCAGGGCAATTATCCAGCAGTTCTTTAAGGATTTACGTAATAAAAAGAATTAATATATTGTTACGGAGAGATGGCCGAGTCCGGCTGAAGGCGCTCGACTCGAAATCGAGTTGGCACTAACACTGCCACGTGGGTTCGAATCCCACTCTCTCCGCCACTTTGAAGGCTCTTTACTTAACTAAAGTAAGGAGCTTTTTTCACGTAAATTTCACAAGAATTTCACAAAATCTCACGAGAATAAAAAAAATGGGGGTTTAGCTCCCCCAAATTGCATCATCAATCTGCTGTGCAATTTGCTCCTGTACGGACCTCTCTACGTGCCCGTAAAGGTCGTTTGTGATCTGGATGGTACTATGACCAAGCCTATCACTTGCTCCCTTCATATTGGCGTTCTGAAGAATCATCAGGGCGGCATTCGAATGCCGTAGGTCGTGAAACCTGATCTGTGGCATCTTATACTTTTTCATTCTGTAGCTAAAGTTCCTGGATACATGAGTAGGGTTGAATGGTTGTCCATCGGACCAGGTGCACACGAAATCATTTTTGTGATACACAGGCCCAAGTTTTGCTTGTCTCTTTTTTTGATACAGGCGATGGGCTTTTAGCTCCTGGATGATTCTATCTGTGACTATAATGTTTCTCCTTGATGAGTCCGTTTTTGTTTTCTCACGGAGTGTTGGCTCTCCTTCAACCATTATATAGTTGCTCCTGATCTTGACCAGCTTTTCGTCGAAGTTGATGTCTTTCCACTGCAGGCCCAGGGTTTCACCCCGGCGAAGGCCCAAAAGAACAGAAAGCATTACCGGTATATACATATCATCTTCTTTATCCCGGAATGTGTTCAGCATTTGTCTTATTTGGCTTGCCGTCAGGAATCCAGCCTCGAATTTTTCTTTTGACGGTGGCTTTACCAATTTGGCCGGGTTCTTTGGTATCGTTTCCTCCATAAAGGCATCTTCCAGTGCCTTGGACAATACACGGTGAACATATCGAACTGAAGTATTAGATAGGGCTTTAAAGTCTTTTTTCCCGTCTTTAAACTTTACCTCACGGTCTTGTTTCAATACTGTGTACAGCTGCCTGATATGTGCTGGCTTGAGTTCCTGTAATCTTATTCCGCCAAGAAAGGGTTTTATATGGCAGCGAATGTTTATTTCGTAGCCGCTGTAGGTGGTGGGGCTGATATCTGGCTTTTTTTCTGCCAGCCACCGGTCCAGGTATTCAAACAAAAACATTTTGGCCGGCTCTATGTACGTGCCATGGTTTATTTTTGATAACTGGTCAGCTAGAAAGTCCTGGGCATCCTTTTTCCTTTTAAACCCGCCCTTGTATTTCTGTATCCGTTTACCTTCCCCGTCAAATCCAGCGTCATACCGGACCTCATAAAGGCCGGTTTTTTTGTTTTGTTTAATAGATGCCAAGTGATAACCTCCTTTCATACTGATGTTTGGTGTGAGGTTAAAATGGAATGAATCAAAATAGTTACTTTGTTTTACCAAATAAAAGAGGCTTTATTTTTAATAAAAATTCTAGGTCCTGCTCAATAGTCCAGTCCTCGTGTATAACAACACCGCGATCCTTACTTATCATAATTTTACATGGTTTAGGATTACCCATTGGAGTTATTTCTAAGTAAAGAGCTGTCATTGCCCCTAATCGCTGATAAAGCTCAAACCTTTCATCAAGATTAACACGATCGCCAAACATTCCAATAGACTTTACTTGGCCATTTAATCCAGAAAACCATGTTCCAACTATTACTGATTTAGTGTTTTCTATTAAAAATGAAAAATCAATTTCGCCACTACTTACATTAATCTGTTTAGGGTATTGTTTTATTAACCTTCTCATTGCTCCAAAGGCTACACGCCTAGCGCCTTGAAATATCAATTGTCTAGATTCCCAATCATAGAATACGTTACAAGGTTTATCTGCTCCTGTTATAGAATTTGGATAATAAGCTGGTTCTCCCCCGAACCGACGCGGTTTTTTGTCTACAACCTCATGTATACAAGAATACTGGTGAAGGTTAATATAAAAATTCTTTTTTATCAACTTAAGTTCAGTAATAGGATCAGCATCTTTGCCCATCCCAGGAAATGTTAATTGTTGTTCAGTTCTTAAACCGTATGGTTCTGGGACATCAAACACCTCAACGTCAAAAAAATAATATACACGCGCCATTTTGATTACCCTCCAGATAGAGCCAAATATTTATTTATAAGACTTTGAAGGGATGAAATATCTCGCGTCTGAAAATTAACTTCATTTTTCCAAACTTCAACTCGAGACAAGGAGATATTTTTCAGAGCACTCGGGCTTTCAAATACACAATTAAATTCCAGTAATTGACTTTTGGGGATTCGCATAGCGTAAAGCCCTAAAAATGGGTTTGTTTTTTCAAAGACTACTCCTAGTTTGAAAGTCTGGTTTGAAGCACCTGTAAGATTTGAGATTACCTCTAGTAAAGGAATGACCTCTGCTTGTAAGCGAGTTAGGGTGGAATAGTATGGTGCATGGTAGTCTATAATTTGAAGATTTATGTGGCCAACAAAATCAAATTCATTAAGTTGTTTACCTTCATCAAACCCAAATCGAGTTAAAATATTTAACCCTTCGATCTGAATATCAAACTGATACTCATGTTCGTTAAGAATGGTATGCCTATTACCCAAGGTTAGGAGTTTTTGGCGTAATTTATTAAATGTTTCCTCATTGATTTTTTCTCCTTCGAAATCCGCATTCAGGTTCCATATTGTTTGAGTATGTAATAACATAGCTTTTGCTTTAGCAAAAAATCTATAAACTGGTTGAAATGTTTTGTGTAACCACAAGAAAGTTGAGATTAGGGTTGTTAGTGCAGGTATTGTAATTAACCAATTTGCAATTACAAAGGGATAAAATTTATATATCAAAATAGAAAGTAATGAAATTACAATTAACAGCCCAATTTTCCACAACAAAGGACTATCCCAAATTATGGTTTTCATAGTTATCCCCCCAGCCGCTTTAATTACAAAGGGAGAGAACATAAGTTTCTCCACCCCTAATTATTATATCATCGAGGTGGTAAAAAGAGAGAAATTATTTTTTGCAACCTCCCTTTAAAAGGTTTTATTTTGCTGAACTTTGTCGAATTTCCCAGGTAACACAAAACCCGTCACCATCACGGTGTCGGGTTATTTTTTGCTGATCATTTCCCAATGCATGTCCAATATTGTTTTAACTTTATCCGGCTGTATTCCGTAAGCGGCAGCCTTCTCGATAACCTCGTCCCACTCCTGGAGATTATTATCCCTAGTTGATATATATTGCTGGTACCAGTGATACGGAGTTGATTCCTTCCGAATGAGACCAGTTTTTACACCTTCAATACGGGTATATTCATCAATTGGAATATCTTCATATTCGGGATTGGCAGCCCTGAGTACTGGTTTGCCGTTATTCTCAATGAAATATTTTAAAGTAACTTCTCCATGGCGAACGGCAGCCACAATATCTTTATTATATGCCGTTTGAGATTGTTTACATAGGATATAGTCCCCTGGGTTAATCCCGGCCCCGACCATGCTATCTCCACTAACTTCAACGGCAAAGTCACCGCTCATGTCTGATGGTATCTCCAGTTCTCCTTCGTAATTCTCTTCGGAGAGGATGGGGATGCCGGCTTTAATGGTACCCAGGATTGGTACAGATGTTTTTATTTCTATTCCCTTTTCTTTTTGTACTTCTATCTCACTATCAGAACGATAGTGGATTACGATCTCATTATTGCTTATTTGTTCCAACTTTTTTATAAAAGTCTTAATTATTCTTCTTTGCTTGTCCGGTGGTAAGTCTTCTAGATTTCCAAAATCCGCAGAAAGTGCTGTTATTATTGCCGAGCGTTGCATTTCAGATATTCGACCATCTTTGGGTTTATCTATTAAGTTTTCGTTATCAAGCAAGTCCACTAAGCCCAGTCCTCTAAAATCAGTGTAGCCAAGTAAGTAGTCGGTGGTGACGTTAAAAAATTTAGCTAAAACATTTATTGTATCCAAATCAGGTTGTAGTTTTCCATTTTCATATTTGGAAATGTTTGCTTTTTTCTTGTTTATTCTTCTTCCTAACTCTTCTTGCGTGAGGTCATTTTCTTGTCTCAGGCATCTTAACCGATCCCCAAACTTCATACCCATCAACTCCACTCTAATAATACACTATCCAAATTGGAAACTAAATAAATGTGTCCAAATTAGAAACTTTTTTATGAAAACCTATTGACAGTATCTAAAATGGAAACTATACTTAAAATATCCAAACTGGAAACCGCACAGGAGGTGACTGAAAAATGGCATACACCAAACTGCGGGAAATCAGGAACAAAAAAGGTTTGTCGGCTGAAGAATTGGCAAGAATACTCGGTCTTAAAACAGTAGGTGCTTATTACAAAAAAGAGAGTGGAGCCACAAAATTCTCTTTAGCTGAAGCAAAGTTAATCTCAGAAAAGCTCAATCAATCGATAGAAAAAATTTTTTTTGATGAAGCGGTTTCCATTATAGAAACAAATAAATCAAACGATGCAACCACTCTGAGCGCCACTGGCACCGAATGACCAGCATTACATTCTAATGCATGCCGGACCAACGTTTGTTAAGTAAATTCTGGGAGGTGAAGCAAGGTGAAACGGAAACTGGAGTACGGTCCCCGTAATTACGACAATGAAGCCCCAGCTAAGTTATTGGAATGTGATGCGAATCCTGTTGCTGAGGATGAAAAACTTCCCCGCATGTTCACAGTGAAAACGGCCCTCGCTAATTATTTCCAGGGCACTATTGGGGAGACGAAGTTGCGGGAGGCCATACGAAAGGGTGAAGTTCCACATATCAGGATTGGCGCAAAAATCATTCTTCGTGAGGACGCACTCAATGCTTGGATGGAGGAACAGGAGAAGCAGTCAACCCAAAGACGCGATTTCCCATATGTAGTCTTAAAAGGAAGCGGAAAGAGGAGGTGAGCACTTGCCCAAATGGCTACGCCGCATACTCGCGGCCATCCGATTTAGAAAGCACTGGAGCGAGAACTATTTTAAGGTTTCCCCGGAGAAGCTGATCCGGGCCGGGAAAGGGGTTAGATCATGACATACCCACTCACACGAAGCATACGTGAAACCGCCGCAGTAGCTGACGGTTGGCAAGTCGGGACGCTAGTGATACACGGAAATACCTATCACCTGGAGACTGATTCCCGGCTGATCGATATCACCGAGGACCACACTGTAGAGGTCATGAACGGCAATAACTGGCAGGCTATTGGCCAGGATAATCTAGCTAAGAAAACCGCAGAAGGATGGCCCCTGTTGGCCGGGATGAAAGCGCGGGTGAAACATAATGGCCGGTAAATTATTTTGCAATGAGTGTGGCCACGACAAATTTGACGCATTTGTTGACGGGACAGTCAAGATCGTTTGCGAGCGATGCGGTTGGGAGTGGGTGGTCGGAGGTGATGACACCGACCGTGATGTTGCCATTGGTGATATAGCAAAAGAAATATTCGGCGAGGGGAGGGAAGATGGTGCCGAAAGATAAGAAACTTTGTCCTTTGTTGGCCGCATCCTCATCATCGAAAGTCCCAACGAATTGCGTACGAGATGAGTGCGCCTGGTGGGATCCAGAGCATGAAATTTGTGCTGTTAGATCTCTTGGTATTTGGGCTAATCAAAAGGTTTTCGGTGAGTATTAGGAAGGGGATAGCACCCCGGCCACCGTGCACAGCAGCCGGGAGAGGATGGGGAAGTTAATTGGGGAGTTTTTATCTTAAATCAATTTTATCGCGAAAGGTGGCGGAAAACAATGTCAGTATGTGCAGGTCGAACACACCAAACCTGCAGCAATAGGTACATGTTAGCCCGTTTGGCAGCTGAGATTAAAAGCAGGGGGCAGGCAGAGGGTAAAACGTACATCAGTGAGCGCACCCTGGCTAAGATCGAAACCGGCGAGCGGCAACCAAAGCCAGATGAAGTGTTGGCCATGGCAGACGCATATAGTCAACCAACACTAGCGATGAGTTACTGCCAGCATGAATGCCCAATAGGACAGCGCTTTGCACAGCCATTCGAAGAGCGGGATATAGCAGTATCAGCATTAATGCTCCTCAGGGCCTACAACGAAGCCAGCGAAGCAGTGAGAGAGCAATATGTGGCAATTTGTGACGATAATCTAATTGAAAGCCACGAGTTACCTACATTCGAGCACGTTTATGAGAAACTATCAAAGCTCGAAGATGCAATATCATCGATAAAACTTCTGGCAGCACAATATATACCGGATGCTTTACAAAAACAAAAACCCGCCCCGGCGCAGGTTGCCGAAAGACGGGTAAGTTACACAAAAAGAGCCGCATCAGCGGCCAGATAAAAAATTAGCTGAATTGAGTATACCACGGGCTTTAGGGCCCGGTCAAGGAGGTAGATCATGGCCAAAATTGATGAAGTCGTAAGTGCCATCAAAGAGGCGCAGGCCAAAACCGACGAACTTTTATATTCCCTTAAAACCCAAATCACCCCTTCCGGACGTGTATATATCGAGGTTGTTTCAGAGCGGGATTTAGAGCAAGTCCCGGGTGAGGTTGAGGTTAAAGATGTTCCCGGCCAACCATGGTTGAGCTACTTGGAAAAGGAATATAACGGAGTCACTTTTCGGTATGCGAAGTGGGATTTGAATTTTAATTCTGAAAGCGCGTAAACCTTTCCCCGGCCTGGCCCTCTTCCATGTGTCGGGCTGGGGAGCAAAATTAAAACGGAGGGATACCATGAAACTGCTAAGCCTTACCTTGAAAAACTTTAAAGGTATAAGAAACTTCACCCTGGAGCCCCGGGGGAAAAATGTTGATATATACGCAGACAATGAGCTTGGTAAAACAACTCTTTTCGACGCCTTTTTGTGGCTCCTTTTCGGAAAAGACAGCCAGGATAAAAAAGATTTTGACATAAAGACCCTCGATAAAAACAACCAGCCTTACCATGGCCTTGACCACGAAGTTGAAGCTGTATTTGAAATAGACGGCCGCCAACTAAAGCTATGCAAAAGGTTCTCCGAGAACTGGACGCAAAAACGCGGCACAGCAACAAAAATATTTTCCGGCCATACCACTGATTATTTTGTTGATGACGTGCCTTGTAAAGAGAAAGACTATAAGGCCCAAATCAGTGAAATAGCTGACGAAAATGTATTTAAACTTCTAACCAACCCCATGTTTTTCAATACCCAATTCAAATGGCAAGACCGCCGCAGCTTATTACTCGAAGTTTGCGGCGACATTTCAGATCAAGATGTAATTGCATCCAAAAAGGAACTTGCTGAACTCACAGATATCCTCCAGGGGCGCGACATTGAGAAGCATAAAAAAATCATAGCTGAAAAGCGCAAAAAGGTAAATGACGAACTGGAGAAAATACCGGTTCGTATTGACGAAGTAAACCAATCCATGCCTGACGTTTCAGGTGTTGACCCCGAAGAAATCTCACAAAAAATAACCGTCCATAAACAATCCATCAAAGAGAAAGAGCAACAGATCAGCCGTATTGAATCAGGCGGCGAGGTTGCGGAAAAGACCAAAGAGCTCCGAGAAATAGAAGGCCAAATGCTGGAGCTTAAAAGTCAACACCGGAGCCAATTCGATGCCAAGATTCAGGAAAAGCAAGAAGAGCTCAACCAGGCCCGGGAGAGATTTTATAACTCAAAGGGTGAAATAAAGAGCCTGGAACGGACTCTGGGCAGCAATAAAGACTCAATTGAAAACCTTGAATCAAGGATGTCTACACTCAGGGCTAAGTGGAACGAAACTGACAAACAGGAGTTTAAGTTCGAACAAAGCGACACATGCCCCACCTGCGGCCAGGCGCTGCCAAAAGAAAAACTGGAAGATGCCAGAGAAACTGCACTTGCCCACTTCAACCGCGAGAAGGCGGAGAAGCTTGAAAAGATCACATCTGAGGGAAAAGAGTTAAAGGCTTTAGCTGATAATCTGGAGGCAGAAAATACCGGCATCGAAAGGAAAATCAAGGACGCCAATGAGCAGCTTGAAAAAGAAGAAAACATCGTGATCGGTATCCAGGATGAGATTGAAAAAATGAGGCAAAAAGCTGGGCAGTACGCCGAAAGTGAGCAATATAAAAAGCTGCTAAACATCAAGGAAGCCATTGAGAGTGATGTAGCAAATCTGAAAGACGGCCGGCAGGACGGAATTAAGCGGATTCAAAACAGCATTACTCCGCTTGAAAACGAGATCCGGTTGCTGGAAAGCAAACTTGCCGACGTTGAGTACAGCAAGCAGTACCAGAAGCGGATCGAGGAATTGAGCCTGAAAGAGAAAGAGCTGGCAGCGGAGTTTGAAAAGTTGGAGAATGAGCTTTACCTTACCGATCTGTTCACCAAAACCAAGGTAGACCTGCTGAACGAGAAAATCAATAGTCGGTTTAAATTGGCCCGGTTCAAGCTATTTAAGGAGCAGATCAACGGCGGCATAGAGCCTTGCTGTGAGACTCTTTATAAAGGTGTTCCGTTTAGCAGCATGAATAATGCAGCACGCATCAACGTGGGCCTGGATATTATAAACACTTTATCAGAGCACTACGGATTCACAGCGCCCATATTCGTCGATAACGCTGAGGCAGTGACCCAGTTAGTCGAGGTTCAAGGGCAATTAATAAGGCTTATTGTTTCAGAGCCGGACAAAGAGCTCCGGATTGAATACCCGGAAGGCGAAAACGAGCAAAGGGAGGCCGTGTAAATGAGTGAACAAAATAAACTTGCGCAAAAAGAACAAAGCACGTCTGAAAGGTTTACCAACAAAATTATAGCTGAGTTTAGCGGTAGCGTTGGTGAGATTGCACTCACGAATTTTCAAAGACGCTTGGCCCAGAACTACTTCATGGCCATTGACACAGCACTGAGGACGGCAGAGGAAAAGCGGAACAAGAAATCAGAGAAGTATCGGGATAAATTGCCTGTCACCTGGGCGAACGTAAACATGGATCAACTAGCCAGAAATGTGGTTGCAGCGGCAAGGATTGGTTTAGACCCAATGCAGAGCAATCATATCAATATGATGCCCTTCAAAAACAATGCACTGAACAAATACGACCTTGTTTTTATCGATGGTTATAGGGGTATTGAGTTAAAGGCCAAAAAGTACGGCATGGATATCCCTGACCATGTAATCGTGGAACTGGTTTACTCAAACGATAAGTTTAAGTCCATCAAAAAAGATAGGAATAATAAGTACGAAACTTACGAGTTTGAAATAGTCAATGACTTTGACCGCGGGGAAATCGTTGGTGGATTTTACTACCATGTTTACAATGACCATCCCGAAAAGAATAGGCTCGTCGTTATGCCCATCAAGGAAATTTTAAAGAGAAAGCCTACCTATGCCAGCGCCGAGTTTTGGGGTGGCCAGAAAGATAAGTGGGAAAACGGGAAGAAGGTCGGCAAAGAAAACGTTGAGGGCTGGTATGAAAAGATGTGCTATAAAACCGTTTACCGGGCGGCATATAAGGATATAACAATCGACAGTCAAAAGATTGATGATGATTACCTGAAATTAAAGCAGATGGAGTCCACTTTTACGGAAACAGAAGTGGCCCAGGAGATAAATGAGAACGCCAACAGCGAGTTTATTGATATCGAGGCCGAACCTGCCAATGATGATGCTGGAGAAATTAATCAGGAAGAAAGCTCAACAGCCCCGGAATGGGCACCACAAGATGCCCCACCGGCGCAGGAAGAACACAAGGCCACCGGCACCGAAGGTCCAGGATTCTAATGATCGAGATAACTGCATTCGCCTCCAGCAGCCGTGGTAACTGCTACAGAGTTACAGACGGGCAAACCACCCTGCTGCTGGAGTGCGGTATCCGTTTCAAGGAAATCCAGCGCGGCTTAAACTTTCAAGTATCAGAGGTCTCAGGTTGCCTAATTAGTCACGAGCATAAAGACCACTGTAAGGCCCTAGCCGACATCACGAAGGCCGGCATAGATTGTTACATGAGTCAGGGCACCAGTGAGGCTTTGGGAGTGACTGGCCATCGGATCAAGCCAATAAAAGCCAAGCAACAATTCAAGATTGGCACATGGACCGTATTACCGTTCGATACTCAACATGATGCTCAGGAGCCCATGGGATTCCTGATGGCCAACTCAGCAGGAGATAAGCTATTATTCGCCACTGATACCTATTACGTCCGGTATTTATTCCGGGGCCTCACCCATTTAATGATCGAGTGTAACCACAGCCTGGATATACTCCGCGATAACGTCACAAGCGGAGCTGTACCGGTGGGACATAAAAACAGGCTGATGCGATCTCATTTTAGCCTTGAGAACGTAAAGGAGTTTCTCCGGGCTAACGATTTGAGCAAGGTCCAAGAAATACATTTACTACACCTGAGCGACGGAAACTCAGATGCTGAACGGTTTAAAACAGAAATCCAGAGCCTTACAGGCAAAATGACTTTTATTGCAGGATAAAGCCCCGGCGGGTGCCTAGCCCGCCGACCGAGAGGGCTATTTTTTAGAGGTAATTTGACTGGTTAATACTTCCCAAGGAGGTAAAAACGTGAAGCATCGCAAGAGCTTACCCGTAAACAAAAGGATATCGTGAGGAAGGCCCGGTTGAACCCTGAAGATTGGCTCAGAACCAAGATATTGCCGAACGAACTACACCTGGTTCACCGGCACAGCGGCAAAGAGCGGGTGCTGAGGCTGGCGGGGTGATGAAAAGATTGATTGCTAAACGGAAATTAAAACGTAAATGCGATTACTGCAACCGTAGCTTTAAAAAAGGTGACGTTTACTATAAGGAACGGACAGTCATAGTCTGGGATGAAATAACCGGAGTTGATGTTTACATCTGCCCTCGGTGCAAGTACGAAGAAGAAAGGCGCGAAAAAAGGTTCGCAAGGTTTAAAGAAAGCTGCAAGCACCCAGAGGAATTCAGAGAAATGCAATATTCCTATATACCAGGTGAAGCGGTGAAGGAACCCAGCCATGAAGGATGTAGACTTTGTGGGCAAGTGGTCCCGCCGTTCTAGGCGGGATAAGGAGGTTATCTCATGTGTGAAGTTTATACCGACAAATGTACGTGCCCTGATTGCCCGGATGCTTGCCGGGACTTAAAGCAGGACTTAGAAACTTGCGAGGCGGCAACTCCGGGGCCGGTAGCTTGGCAAAGATTTGGCGGGGAATACTACCTAACTGGTCAATATGGGATGCGGCCAATAATACTCGCTACCACTGATGTCAAAATAGCGGGCAACGCAAAAATGACAACCTTATCAAACAGGGATGCGGAAAAAGACTTGCTAATACCACTAAACCCTAATCACCCTGATTCATTTTTTATACAACAGGCATGGCAAGGGTGGCCCGTAGCAATCCGCAGGGCGCTGGCGGCAGAAGAAGCTGTTCGTTTTTGGCAAGATTCAGCAGCCAATTGCGGCAACTCCCTTGACCGACTAGAAAAAGAAAATGCCGAGTTGCGGAAAGCTTTGGACGGTTCAGAAAAGAGGGTTAAGCATCTTGAAGGAGAGTTAGGCGACGCTGAACCGACGATTGAAAGGCTACAGGCAGAGCTCGATTCCTCTTGCGACGTTGCCAGAATGAGGCAACTGGAGGTGGAAAACGCCGAGTTGCGGGAGGCACAGGAAACATTTCTTATGTGGGATGACTATAAAGAGGAGTGCGAATGCATTCGATGCGAGGAAGTAATGCCTACCGATGAAGAGGATAAAATAAAAGGCTTAAAACACTGTCCTTATTGCGGCAGAAAAATCAGTGATGTGGTAACAAAAATAAAGGAGCCCAAATGACCTGCGCCAAGTGCGGGAAACGGTGCCCGCTAACTAGCTGGGATAAAAAAGGCCGGTGCAGGCAGTGTGTCGGCCACCAGCCTAGCTGGTTTTGTAAAGTTTGCAAGTCTAGGCGGTGTGAGAATGAAAGCGATAACGCTATACCAACCCTGGGCCACGCTGGTGGCTCTCGGGGCGAAGAAAATAGAGACCAGGTCATGGGCGACCAAGTACCGGGGGCCGTTGGCCATACATGCTGGGAAAACAATTGATAAGGTTAACTGCCTAAAAACAGAGATCGTAATTCCTTTAAATGAACATGGTTATGTACTTATAAACGATTTACCCACTGGTGCAGTTATAGCCACTTGTAACCTGGTTGATTGTATTGAAATGACGGACGATTTTTTAAGAAGGATAGTGTCTAGTCAAGAGTACGAACTAGGTCACTATGAGATAGGCCGCTATGCCTGGTTATTCGAAAATATCGAACCACTGCCGGAACCAGTACCGGCAAGAGGTAGGCAGAGGTTGTGGGAGTGGAGACCTCCGGAGGGAGTTGTTATAGATGGTTAACCCCGAGCGCATAGCCAAAGGTATGTACTGGGATCGGGCCTGGTCCCTAGTCGAAGGCTGTGCTTATGTTTCCCCAGGCTGTGACAACTGCTGGAGTGCTGCCCAGGCGCACATGAGGGCCGGTCAAAATAACGAGAAGATCAGGGCACGGTATGAAGGCTTGACTACACCGGACGGACGCTGGAACGGGAGAATACGGTTTCTACATGACAACATTGATCTGCCGCTGAGAATTAAAAAGCCCACTGTGTTTGCTATATGGAATGATCTTTTCCACGAATCAGTTGCAGATATTTCTGTAATAAATGCTTTAGGAGTAATGGCTGAGGCAAGCCAGCACACGTTTTTAATCTTAACCAAGCGGCCGGAGCGCATGAAGGAAATAATGACTTATGACACAGTTGCTGCGGATGTTTGGTTGGGGACTTCTACCGGCATAGATGGCTCTCCTTTAGTTTGGCCCTTGCCCAATGTTTGGCTTGGGGTAACAGCCGAGAACCAGGAGCAGGCCGACAAGAGAATACCGTTGCTGTTGCAGATCCCGGCGGCGGTGAGGTTTGTTAGTGTGGAGCCGATGTTGTCGGCGGTTAATTTAACCCAAGCTATGTATGGAACAAACCCTAAGGGTATAAACTGGTTCGGATTTACAGACGGTTTTGGGTATGAAGCATTATTGCACTGGGTTGTGTGTGGTTCTGAATCAGGCCCTGGGCGTCGGCAGGCAGATATTGAATGGATACGCAACTTGCGTGACCAGTGTATTGCGGCCAACGTTCCGTTTTTCCTGAAACAGATGGAGATTGGTGGCAAGGTGGTTAAGATGCCGGAGCTAGATGGACAAGTTTGGAACCAGTTTCCGGAGGTGGATGATGAACAATAAAACCTGCTGCGCCTGCGGAGAATCAGGTGCGCATCTTATAAAAGTGGACAAGCGTGGAACGGAAATGCCGCTGTGCGAGGTATGTGAGAGGATCTGGGAAGCGAAGCGGGAGCGGATACTAAAAAGTTTAAAGGAGCGGAGATCGGCATGAGACCAATTTACGTCATTCGGGCTGAATTTAAACTGGAGAGGGACAGGCTAATCCAGATGTTTGACGAGCGGAAAGAGATTGACGGTGAGATGCTGGAGCAAAGTCAATTAGTGGATTTACTCCATGTTGAGTTGATCGATGCGGAGAGAGCCCAGGCGAAGGCGAAGGCAAGCTAATATGAGCCAATTATATTTATATAACCCTATATCAAACCTGAAAACAAAAACCAATTATGAGTTACTAAAGGGTATAACAGGCAAATCAAAGGATAACCTTCATTCATTTAAGCACAAGAAAAGAAAGATAAAGTCCCTTAACTGTTACATCATCGATGAAACATTTAATAAAGCTGATTTGTATAAGTTGATGTGTAAGGAAAAACCAGAAGACGAAATATGGAAAGATGTTGAAGGTTCTAATGGGCGGTATCAAATAAGCAGCTATGGTAGGGCAGCCAGGGTTTACAAAGACGGTAGAAAAAGGCTTCTAATGCCATATATCCGAAGGGCAAAATGGCTGCACGTTAAAGTAACAATCAACGGCAAAGTGAAAGAGATAGCGGTGCATAAATTAGTAGCCACTCATTTCATTGAAAACCCAAATAGGTACCCTGTTTCCTACCATAAGGATGAAAATATTTATAACAATTATGCTGACAACCTGGGCTGGATTGACCATGTAACACTCGGAAAAATAACAGCGCATAAGGCAAAAGCTGTACCGGTTTTAAAAATAGATCCACAGAGTGGAGAAGTTTTAGATGAGTATATCAGTATGGCCGAGGCCGGCAGATTTAATTTCGTGCACCGTGAAACCATCAGACAATGTGTCACCGGAAGACTTAAGACTGCCGGCGGGTTTAAATGGGAGATAGTTAATTACGCTGGGAATACGGCGGGGTGAGGATGTTGAGCAGGTTTAAGGACGCGGCATTTATAGGGTTGGCTTTAGTTGGTTGGTGTGCGCTCTGTATTTTTGCAGGATACCAGTATTAACAGCATTTTGAGGGGGATTCATAAATGGCACGGTCCAGAAATATAAAGCCAGGATTCTTTATGAATGACATACTTGCAGAGATCGAACCCATTGGCCGGTTATTATTTGCCGGCCTCTGGACCATAGCCGACCGTGAGGGGCGTCTTGAGGATAGGCCGAAGCGGATTAAGGCAGAGGTTTTACCTTATGACAATTGCGACATTAATCAGTTACTTAATGAGCTACAGAACCATGATTTCATATTAAGGTACCAGGTTGACGGAGACTACTACATCCAGATACTAAATTTTAGCAAACATCAAAACCCTCATAAAAACGAAGCTCCTAGTGTCATCCCGGAACCTAAAAAAACTAGTGAAAATGCTACTTCCGACACTGTACCGGACAACTCTGGTACAAGTACAGTACAAGCACCCGACAAGCACAGTACTGATCGGGCTGATTCCCTTAACATGATTCCTGATTCCCTTAACATGATTCCACAACATGAAACCTCGGTTCCAGAAACGTTGCAGAGTGAGTTTGGAAGAACAGTTTCCCCAACAGAAATTGAAAAGTTGCAGTGTTATGTCAAAGACGGAATGTCGGATGATGTTATATGTGAAGCCATAAAACGTTCTAAGTTGCAGGGATCACCAAAGCTATCCTACGTTGAAGGCATCTTAAAGAATTGGTGGGCCGAGGAAGTACGCGATATGGATGGTGTTGAGCGGGTAGATCGTGAGTTTGAAAAACGACGAAAGGAGAGACAGAGAGATGGACCCAGTGGAAAAGCAAATTCGGGAAATGCAGGTCAAAATCGAGCGGGACAAAGCAAGAAAAATAAATACACGGGACTCGTTCCAACCTGCGGTTCGGGCTAACTATGATTGCCACGAATGCCAGGACCAGGAGTTTATTTATAACCATGTTTCTAACACGGCTATACCCTGTAAATGCCGGGAGATAAAAGTAATCCGGAGGCTTTTTAAGTCCAGCGGATTAACTAAAAGTCAGCAAGAAGTGAGTTTTGAGTATTTAAACGAAGATCTCTCCAACCGCGAAATGTACCAAATGGCCCGGGAATACTTGAATGATTTCTACAATATCGCTGTCGGTGAGGGTGAAAATAAGGGCCTTGGATTTATGGGTACGGTAGGGACAGGAAAAACAACTTTACTTCTGGCCGTTGCGAATGCGCTGCTTAATCAGCAGGTGCCGGTACTATTTATAAATACGCCCAATCTGTTCGCCGAGCTATTAGAAGCGCAGTGGAGGGGCGACGGTGGGGGATTGCTTAACACTAAGATTCACCGCGTGAGTACGGTTAAGCTGGCAATATTTGACGATGTCGGAAAAGAGACGGCCACAGAGCGAGTGCAATTGCAATACTACCGCATAATAAACCAGCGCTATGCTGAGCAGTTGCCGACTTGTTTTACAAGTAACTTCGACTTTGGAGAGATTGCCGAACGGATAGGAGATGCAACGGCAAGCCGGCTTTATGCACTAACTAAAGAAAGGCAAATGAACATCAACGCTGAGGATTACAGGCTAATGTAGCAAAACAAATAAACAATAACCGGCCGGGAGATTTCGGCCCATGAAAGAAAATAATTTTGGGACATCAGGGAAGTGATACTTTGACAAAAGTTTGTCGCCGTTGCCGTAGCTGCATCCGGCATTATAAAAACCTGTGCCCGGGCCTTGCGGTGTACACCCGGGATGGCTGCATCAGGGCAAGCCAGGCGTGGCGGGAGAGAAGTGAGCGCAGTGAATGAAAGTGAGGTGGTGACCGTGCCCCTGCAGATTAAAGGACGATTGAAAAGGACCAGGCGCAAGTGTCCCGGATGTGGGGGCCGGTCAATTCAGGAGATAAAGACCAAGCGGGTAACTTACGGCTTGTGCCAGTACCCAAATTGTCATCATAAGTGGGTGATTAAATATGCCGGCACCACGAACAAATAACCATCAAGCTACCTGGGTATTTGGAGCTGCACCGGACAGAAACCAGAGACTGCGCAAGTCAAAACCACAGGTGGAATCTAAAGAAGTTATTTTGGAGGATCTTGATTTTGCATGGCGACCATCTGAACAGTCCCGGGCCGTTGTGATGTGGAACGACGGCACCAATATACCGAATATGGCTCGGGAGTTAAAGAGGCAGCAGGATGAAGTGCTTATGTTGGTTGTTCATTTAGCCAGGAGGGGAAAGATCGAAAGCAGGCAAGGTGGGTTATTAGGAAAGGCCATAGATTTGAAGTGCAAAACCAGCTAAAGCAAATATTAAACCTATCCTTGCTATGATAACTTCCCTTTTAACCCGTTTTGATTTATGTTCTAGGTCGTCCCAGGTTAATTTTTTGATAGGGAAAACGCCCCCAAAAGCTAGCATTGTTACGCCAACGATATCAAATACAAGACCAAGTATTTGGTAATTCATTTTTAACGCTCCTAACATGTTTTGGGACAATTTACTACACGGATAAAGAAGATTCCTGCAACAAGAGGAACACTCTTCCAGGACAGAGTTATTTTTAATTCTATCAGGATGATTTTATTGGGGTGGTTAAGTGACGCGGATTAGCACAGCCAGAGCACGACAGTTGGGATTAATGTCAGATGGTAAAAAGGAACGAAAGAAATGCCATAAAAATATGCCGGAACCTATGCCTACCAATGCAAGGTGGAACGTGGAAAAGTTAGATACGTGGACCGTTATAACCATACCCGGGGAGTTGCCATCACTAAACGTGTGGAAACAGTGGCACTGGGCAAAATATCAGGAGAAACTTCAAGAGCTTTCAAACAACCTCAAGCTTACTGCTTTGGCTTTTAAAGTCCGAAAGTTTCATCGACCGCGGGTGCAAGTAGTGTATTATTTCCGGACTAAGCGCCGCCGTGATCCTGATAACTATGCACCCAAGTTTATTCTGGATGCTCTGCGATATGCAGGAGTGATTGCCGAGGACAATTCGGAGATACTGGAGCTCTTGCCGGTGGAGTTTGAGGTGGATTCGGTAAGTCCCAGGGTGGAGGTTTGGGTAAAGGAGCGGTGACAATATTTATGTCTTGCCGGAATGAAACAACTAACCAAGTAATGACGGCCGTAGCAGAAATTCGAGTGAGCGTAGTTTCCGATGAATACCGGCTGCAAGATATTATCGCCGCAAAGCTAGATGAATACGGAATTCACTATGATAAGGAATATAAACTAGCACCAAGAAGCCGCATTGATTTCCTTGCTGCCGGCGGCATCGGCATAGAAGTTAAAAAGGGAAAGCCATATAGCCGCCAGGTTATTGACCAATTAGCTAAATACACATCATTCCCGGAAATTAAAACAGTCATTCTTGTGGTTGAGCGCAACCTCGATATACCGAAAGAAATAAACGGAAAACCTTGCTACTCATTTGGATTGAACAAGCTTTGGGGGATTGCTTTATGATACCGGTTCCATCTTACCTGCAAGAGCCAGAGAACGTGCAGCGATATTACGGAACCTTAGAATATAATAACGGCTTTTGGGTGATTCGGGGAGAGCCATCAGTAATCCAATTGGCAAAGCGCCTTTTCCCTGGTTGCAGCGGAAGAGGCAGCGGCATAGCAAAGTTTAAAGCCAATAAACGTACAAACGGTGATCTCAATTGGTTGATGCTAAGGTACCCGCTAAAGGTTGAAGAGGCGCACCGGTGGGAAGAGGCCAGGCAGGAGACAATCCAACATGTTTTAAAGCGTGAAGAGATACTCCGGCGGCCACAAAAGATTGTTCCTGGGGCAAACTTCAACGGAGAATTGCGTGAGTTTCAAAAAGAAGGCCTGGCGTTTTTAGCGCATAACGAGCGCACTCTTTTAGCTGATGAAATGGGTCTTGGCAAGACGCCCCAAGCTTTAGCCTATATTTCTGAAAAGCAATTATACCCGGCGCTGCTTGTTGTTCCGCCGCACCTAATCAGAAACTGGGTTAAGGAGATAACTAAATTTTTAAAAGTACCGGCCATGCCCGGACAATCAATAAGTTTATTCGGTGGTTCGGCGCATGATTCAGTGCATGTGATTAAAGGTCTTAAGCCTTATGATCTTCCACCGGCACCGATCTATATTATTCACTATCTTTTATTGAGAGGCTGGAAGCGGTATTTACCTGATTATGGGTTTAAGGCAGTGATCTTTGATGAAATCCAAGAGCTCAGACACCGTCAAACAGAGAAATATAGCTCCGCATCATTGTTAAGTGATAGCTGCGATAGTGTAATAGGTCTTTCCGGTACCCCGATTTATAACCGCGGTGGTGAGATTTGGAACGTGATGAACATACTTGAATATCACTGCCTGGGTGACTGGGAAAGCTTTACTCGGGAATGGTGCTACGGGTACGGATCGGACACGGTGGTTGACCCCGAGCTATTGGGTGATTATCTAAAGCGAGAGGGTTTACTTTTAAGACGAACCAAGGATCAGGTCCTGAAAGAACTGCCGCCGAAGCGCCGGGTGGTACAGGAGATTGATTTTGATACCGGCCTTTATGGGGAATTGATCCAAAATGCTGTTGATAAGGCGATGGAATATGACTCCGTTACAGAGTTTACCCAAAGGGGCAGGTTGAAACGGGAAATTGAGAATGAGACCAGGCAGGCCACCGGGATAGCCAAGGCAAAGCATGTGGCCACCTTCGTAAAGATGCTTTTGGATGCCGGGGAGAAGGTCCTGCTATTCGCCTACCACCATGCGGTACATGACATTTACATGGATGAATTAAAAGAGTTTGGACCCGTTAAAATCACCGGGCGAGAGACAGGAAAACAGAAGGATGAAGCGGTGGAAGCTTTCATGAACGGTAAAACACCGGTCTGCATTATATCCCTTCGGGCGGCTGCCGGGCTTAACTTGCAAGCTGCTAACTGCGTTGTATTTGGAGAATTAGATTGGAGCCCGGCCATTCACACCCAAGCTGAGGACAGGGCCCACCGGATGGGACAAGCTGATTCGGTTTTATGTTATTACCTGGTATGCGAAGGCGGCACCGATGAAGCCATCCAGGAATCACTCGGGCTTAAGGTTAGTCAGTTCGTTGGTTTGATGGGTGACAAGTATGAGAGCCAGGAAGACAAGGTGATTGCCCAAACCGCGGCCAGTGAGCATATGAACAAGGTGATTGAGCGGCTAAAGGAAGCTGGGAAGGAAAAGCGAGTGCGGAGGGGTGCATAAGAAAAAAGAATCGAAAGGAACGTGAACCTAATGCTGAAAGACCTCCCGAAGAAAATAATACCCATATCAAAATTAAGAATTGCGCGGGATAAGGTAAAGAAATGCACCTGCATCAACCGCAATTATGAGGTGGACACGGTAAATAAAGAGGTATTATGCACTCAATGCGGTGCTGTCGTTGATCCCTATGATGTTTTAGTGGATATAGCTTACAGTCACGAGAGACTAAATGGTGAAGTAGAGAACCTTTTAAGACAGCGTAAGGAGATTTTGAGCTGGAAACCTCATCTTGTAGCGTTGCGAAAGTTGGAGAGCATCTACCGGGGAAAAATGTTACCTTGCTGCCCTCACTGCGGGCGCGGAGTTCTGGCGGAAGAGCTTTTGGTTGAGGCAATACATAAAGAGGTTGAGCTGGAGCGGCGTAAGTTCGAGGAAAGGAAGTGAACCCCGTGGGGGTAAAGCGGTGGGATTGCCCCAAATGTAAGCGGGAACTGAATAGAATCAATAACGCGAGGCGGAAAACTTACCTGTGTTGGAACTGCGAAGTCGTTTATGTGGTGGTAAAAGGGGCCTTGAAAAAGTGGTCACTGCCGGCCAGTATAAAACCGGATAAGGGGGCGTGATTACATGATGGATATTTGGAAAGAGATCGCTGAACTGGAAGCAATGATGGCGGCTGCCGAAAGAGAGCGGCGGGAAATAAGATTGGAATCGATGAAACCCCATCACCCCCCCACCGGCCTGCGGATCGGTAAGTAAATCACACCTTACGCCCGGGCAAACCTGCACCCAGGCTGCCGGGGGCAGGAGGTGGAAGGGGATGGCTAAGCCGATAAAACCGCGCAACTATGATGTTTACATCACCAAGCACGGTTACGAGCGATATTGTGAGCGGATGAAGTTACTAAGATTCGACCCTTTAACGCTTAAAAAACTGAGACGGCAAATAAGAGACAATCTCAATGATAAGATCGTCAAAGGTGTGAAGCTGGAAACACGGATCACGGTCAACCTTCAAATGGATGCTGTTCTTATGTTCTCTGGTGATCAATGGAATGTGGTTACGTTCCTGTTTAGGCGCAGGAGATTAGATTTAAAGTTGGGGGCGTGATTTAATGGCTAAATGTGATAGATGTAGAAATATGGATATTAAATTCGATAAAAGTTTATCCGGTATGTACTATGAGTGCATAAAAGGAGTTACCGATTTGAAGCAGGTTAAAGATATAGAAAACTTTAAAATTGAGTGTGATAAGTTTGATTCAAAGTATATTGAATATCCATTAACCATTAATGGTATTGAACTAAGCAAAGAACCTGCTATTAGTCAAGGTCTGGGTTGTAAAACGGGGGATTTAATTAAGGTGCGCCCGTGCGCTGAAGAATATCAGAATAAAACCTTTCTAGGCATTTATTTAGGCGATATTGATATAGGTTTACACGCTTCACTTAATAGAGATACGAAGGTTTTAAGTGTTGGGAGGATGCACAACCCTGCCATATTTGTACCTGAGATAAAAAAGATTATTTACGGTTGCGGTAGTTGGTGGGGAAAGATCAAGGATGAAAACGATCTCAAAGACATAACCGATGATGACATTGATAATGTTTGGTATGTGAAGATGTTAAAGAATAACTAACACCAGGGGAGTGAACATATGAGAGATAAGCTAACCAGCCAACTGGTGACCGAGATCAGGAGCCAGGCGGCTGAGATAGAGAGACTGCAGCACGGGCAGATTGTGCTAAAGATTCAGGACGGCAAAGTAGTCTCCGGGCAAATTATAAAGGGTTGGAGGGCTGACTCGAATAAACGAGAGGCCTGAGCTTACGAGCTTAGGCCTCTTTTACATTCTTATGGGGGTGGATCATCGTGCAGGAGTTAATCAGGGAGTATAAAAAATCACTTAGGCTTTTGCGCACTGCCAAGGCTGTGCCGATGGGATACAGCAGCATGGTGTCTGACACTCAGTGGGCTATAGGGATCATGGAGACGGGGAGGATACCGGGCACCAAGTGGAATGTATCCCGGTGGGCGAAGGAGAAAAGAGAGGTGTCTGTTGATCCGCTGGAGATGTCCAAATATGTTAGTAATAGAGCTCCTGTTGATTCAGCCCCTAAGTGGATGGTGGAGTTATTGGAAGTGCTGATGTCTAATTTGACTGATAGGGAGCGGCAGGCTTTTCAATTGGTCAGAGGGCAATGTTATTCGTTTTCTCAGGCAGCGGAACTGATGGGTTGTAAAAAAGGAAGTGTTCAACTTTTTGTGCGTAGGGCAGAGAAAAAAATTAATCTTGTCTTACGAAAGCAAACTATAAATGAAGGGGTAATTTAATTTAGTTTCTTTTGAAAAGAAAGTTCATCCATGATATCAGCTAATCCTTTCATTAAATTGGAGTTATGATTTAAAATGTCTAAAATAGTGGATCTTACCTGAATTAAAGGTATTGCTATGGAAATTATGGTGAGTAAAAATAATAATAATATTAATAAGGCATCTTCAAATGTAATTACTTCATTGTTATATAACCAACTAAGAAACTGATTCCAAATAGGTACAAAGAAAGAAATGAGAGCACCTGGTAAAATAATATTAGGGATCTTTCTCTCGCGGGCGCGTTTTCGAAATAATTCCGCGATGGTTTTCAGCTGCTCTTGTGATGTAATATTATTTTGATTTAGGTATTTTTCCAATTTAGACACCTTAAACTTAAAAAATTGGTTATCACCCCACAGAAATCTCTTTTGCGGTATGTTGTACTTCTCTTCAATAACTTTTTTTGCTTTTACGTTAAGAATATACATCAGTGCAATAAAAATTACTATAGTTGCCGGGAGTAGTATGAATTTTTTATAAAAAAATAGCCATAGAGTAACACAACCAGACAAGGCCTCTAAAATTAAAATAATGTAAAACCAATATTTAATATGTTTGAAGACTAGGTTGTAATTGCTTAACTCTTTTTTGTAGTAATTTAAAATGTCTTCTAATAGCAGCATATTATGCAATATATAACCCCCTAAGATAAATTAATGTCGAACTTAACGCACTAAAAATTATATCATAGGGTAATTGCCGAGAAATTAAAAATAATGTCGGAATTAATCAAGAGGAAGCTGCCTCTTTCTGTCGAATGTTTTAGGAAAATGGTGGAAAGGGATGATTGTCATAAGTTTACCAGAGGAACAACTAAATTTTCTTGTTCGTTTAAATATCCAAGGCCCTTTGCATTATAGTTATTTCGGTGACAGAGTTGGCGATGACAAAGCTAAGCAGCAATTAAGAGCAATGGCAGAACAAGGATATGTAATATTTGATGGGATGGATGTAAAAATAACAGAGAAGGTTAAAAAGTTGGTTGTAGGAAAATCTTTTTTTCATGAATAAGAGCCTAGGGCCCTTTTCTTCTTTGAATGAGAAAAACCAGGAGGAAATGCCGTCTCCTGGGTTACCCACATCGGAATTAGCTCACGCCACGGCTCGACGCTTCCACAGCCCGGATGCGGCTTTGCCCGGTGGAAAGAATAGGGCTTGACTTTCGCCAAGGTAACCTATTTGAGCTCGGGAGAGTTAAAACGTCCCATAATTGGACATCCCTCCTCCCGAATTTATTATAACTAAATTCATTTGAAAAACGTGTCGGAATAAGCCAGGAGGAGATAACTCCCTTGCGTCGAAGGTTGTGGGAAATGATAGAAGGGGAGATTATTTTTGATATCTTTTGAAAGAACAGAATTCGAATGTCCTGAGTGTGGATTTGTCCTAAGGCAGCCTATAAAAGATAATAAACACGAAATACTAATGCTCACCTGTAGTAAATGTGCAAGTATCTATGATTTAAGTTATGAGCCAGGAACTGATGAAAAAAGAATCTTTGTAGCTTTCATTGCTAAGGATAGGGAAACAGGAAGAGAACATGAGTTAAAAAGAGTCTATGACGAAGAAACGGATTGAGCCCACCGGGCTCTTTTCTTTTTGCACCGAAAACAGCAAGAGAGAGGGGTGAATCATGCGAATTGTAAGTAAAATTCCAATACATTGCGCCTATGACGAGATTAGGGACATTGCATCGCTTGTTCCTAACCCCCGTAACCCAAACCAGCACCCGGAAAACCAAATACAATTGCTAGCCAAAATAATAAAAAACCAAGGCTGGCGCGCTCCAATAACCGTTTCGAATAGAAGCGGTTTTGTTGTTCGTGGCCACGGGCGCCTGATGGCTGCCCAACTTCTCGGGTTGGACCAGGTGCCCATTGACCGTCAGGATTATGATAGCGAAGCCGAGGAATGGGCCGACCTGGTTGCTGATAACCGCATTGCAGAACTGGCCGAGATTGACGAAGATAAATTAAAGGAGCTTCTGCAGGAGCTCAATGACGGGGACTTTGACCTTGATCTAACTGGGTTCGACGAGGAGCAAATTAAAGACTTAATTGGCGTTGAGGATACAGAGATAGATCCTCCAGTTAATGACGATGATTTCGATGTACAGGATGCCCTGGACGAGATCACAGAGCCGGAAACCAAGTATGGTGAGTTGTGGCGCTTAGGGCGTCATTTTCTTATGTGTGGGGACGCCACCAAAAAGGCAGATGTTTACCGTCTTATGCAAGGGAATAAGGCGGCGTTGGTTGTTACCGATCCTCCTTACAACGTGGCCGTAGAAAGTCTATCTGAACGGCTGTCCTCTGACGGTCGGGAGAATATACTTAATGACGATATGCCGGCAGAAGAGTTTAAAAAGTTTCTTGATAAGGTGTTTGCCAGGTATGCAGAGGTTATGGACCCCAAGGCTGCCATTTATATATTTCATCCATCCTCATATCAGAGGGAATTCGAGGACAGTATGAATGCTGCTGGCATAGTAACCCGGGCCCAATGTGTTTGGGTGAAAAATGCTACCACGTTTGGCTTTGCCCAATACAAATATAAACATGAACCGGTTTTTTACGCCTTTCTGAAAGGAAAAGCCCCGGCTTGGTATGGGGACAGGAAACAGACCACCGTATGGAAGGCAGGGCTACCGGTTGAAAATCCGGAGCCGGTAACGGTGTGGGAAGTTTCCCGGGGAAATGTTAATAAATACGTGCACCCAACACAAAAGCCCTTAGACCTATTGGCTATTCCCGTAGGTAACAGCAGCCGGCAGGGTGACCTTGTTGTAGACTTATTTGGCGGGAGCGGTTCCACGCTAATGACCTGCGAACAGATGCAGCGGGCATGCATGACAATGGAACTCGATCCCGTGTTCTGTGATGTAATAAAGAAAAGGTTTTATGAGGCAACCGGCATTGAGCCGGTTCTTGTGTCTTAGATGTTCACACAAAATAAATAGGAGGGCGCGGCAACGCCCTCCTATCATGACCAGGGCTGCACCCCTGGCTTTTGAGATAGTGACTCAAACGGTTGTTGGCCGGTGGTAGTCACTATCTCAACTATAATTCTACCGAATGTCGGGGGTGCTTACAATAGAAAAATCAAACAAATGTTCCATGGGTGACAATGAGAAGTTACTTGAACATGAGGTGGAAGTGATAACCAGTATTCTACAGTCTAAAGCAAAGTACCGCCAAATAATCCAGGCTGGAATTGCCCAGTGGGTTAAGGACTTCCAAAGCGGGAGAATAAAAATAGAAACCGTGGACGACTTACGTAAGCTTGTGGAGCTGGACATAAAGCTGCAGAAGGACGAATTGGATTAAACTATAGACCGACAGTAAAGAAGGTGAGGTGATGGGCCGAGCGGCAAAATACAACTGGAAAAACCTTTACCTTGAGTATTGTCAGGGACGTTATAAAAGTGTAGCCGAGTTTGCCAGGAAAAAAGATCTTAATCCAAATCAAACCCGGACCGCCTTCAAAAAGGTTCAGGCTGAGTCAGAAAAACAGGATGCAAAAACAACACAAAATAACACAAAAAAAGAACACAAAAAAACACAAAATAATAAGGCCCCTCAAAAACAACATTCCTGGCAGAAACTTAGAAAACAGTTTTTGGATTGGCCTGAAGAAAAGCTTCAGGCTTATTTAGTTCAGATAGAAGACCGCCTGGACGAGCTAAAAAAGATTCCTTTTGAGGAGCTAAGCCAGGAGGAAATAAAAGAGTTAGGGAAACTTCGCCGGGAGCGCCGGGCTATTCTTAGTGACCCGGATCCGGAGACTATTTGTAAGGCTGTTCGTAACGGTAAAAAATGCAATAACCCCGTTGAGCGGGGGAAAGAAGTGTGTTGGAATCATGGTGGAGCACCTGGAAGCGGGGGGCAGCCGGGGAGCAAGAACGCTTTAAAAACCGGTGAATATGAAACTATTTGGCTGGATGCTCTTGACGATGATGAAAAGGAACTGCTTGGCCAAATACCGACTGATCCGCTGGCTCAGATTGATGATAAGATCCGTTCTCTGTCCATTCGTGAAAGGCGAATGATGAAGCGGATCCAGGACATTAAAAATGGGTTAACGGAGAAGCAGCGCCGGGTACTGCAGGAGCGGAAATCAACCAATGAGCCGGTCCAAATTTATGATGAAAAGTTAGGCGATACAAAAGTAGTAAAGGTACCTAAAACGCAGCTGGTTGTGACTGAATTGGAAGAGACAGAATACAGGCCCATTGAGGACATCTTAAACCTGGAAGAAGCACTTACCCGGGTGCAGGACAAGCTGATAAAAGCCATAGATATGAAACACCGAATGCTGCTCAATGGTGTATTAAGTGAAGAACACCGGCTGCGGCTTGAAAAACTTAGAGCTGACATTGCCAAAGTGAAGGGCGAGGATGAGCCAACTGAAGATGACGGCTTCATGGAGGCGTTAAAGGGCGAGGTTGACGAAGTTTGGGGCGATGATGATGGCGAAGCTTAAAATCGCTCCTTTTAAATTTAAACCTTTTTCGAAAAAACAAAAGCAGGTTCTTACCTGGTGGATGAATGGCAGTCCACACAAAGAAAAAGACGCTATCATCTGTGATGGCTCTGTCCGGGCTGGTAAGACAGTAGCCATGGCCTTATCTTATGTCATGTGGGCTACAGACACTTTTGATCAAGAAAATCTGGGCATGGCCGGAAAAACTATTGGTGCTTTTCGGCGTAACGTAGTCACTCCCTTAAAGCGCATGCTAAAAGGCCGGGGCTATAAAGTTAAAGATAATCGGTCTTCGGACAACTACTTAACTATAAGCAAAAACGGAATAACCAACTACTTTTACATATTTGGTGGTAAGGATGAGCGCAGCCAGGACCTGATTCAAGGTATCACACTGGCTGGTATGTTGTTTGACGAAGTTGCGCTCATGCCTGAGAGTTTTGTAAATCAGGCAACTGCCAGATGTTCGGTGAATGGATCAAAACTGTGGTTCAACTGCAACCCTGGAGGACCTTATCACTGGTTTAAGCTTGATTGGCTGGATAAACTAAAAGAGAAAAATGCCCTGCACCTACATTTCACCATGAGGGACAATTTATCGTTGTCCAAAAAAATTAGGCAGCGGTTTGAGCGCATGTATAGCGGGGTGTTTTATAAGCGTTTTATTCTTGGCCTTTGGGTGCTCGCTGAGGGAATTATTTATGATATGTTCAGCGATGAAGAGCATGTAATAGATTGCCCAGAAGAGCACCGGGAATATGGTGTTGCAATTGACTATGCCACAGCTACGGTTATGACATTTGGGCTTTACGGTATTACCGGCAATAAGGTGTACCTGATAAAAGAGTATTACTATGATGCCAAAAAGACCGGGCGTCAGAAAACAGATGGAGAATTTGCACAAGATTTTATTGAATTCCTTGGAGATATCGTTCCAAGGAATATTTATTTGGACCCGTCAGCATCTAGTTTTAAGACCGAATTAAAGAATAAAGGTTTTAACCAGGTTAGGGATGCCGACAATAATGTTATTAACGGTATTCGTTTAGTGGCAAAGTTTTTAAACACAGGGCGATTCTTTATCGACCGCAGCTGCATGGATACCAGAAAAGAGTTCGCCTCCTATGTGTGGGATGAGAAGGCCCAGGAGAAAGGCGAAGATAAGCCGGTTAAACAAAGTGACCACGCTATGGACCGCAATAGGTATTTCATATATACGAGATTCGGGAAGAGACAAGCCAAGGCAAAAACAGCCCGCCGTGGTATGAGGTGATAATTATGGCTACCACCACAAGGAAAAGAGATTTAACAGCATTTCCCCGCCTGGCCTACCAGGACCCTAATACGGCCTTGCAATACCAGTATCTTGGTCAAGAAGGCTTGGAGCTGGTTAATAAACTGATTGAATGGTACCGCCACTATGACGGCAAACATTGGGTTGATAAACGTGGGGTAGAACTAAAACCAGAAGATTTAAAAGCTCAGAACAACCTTGACTACCTACCAACTATGGTTACCGCAAATCTAACCGCCTGGTTTATAGACCGCCTGGCGGCTTTTATGTTTGAGCATCCTATTGGCCTGGCTTGCCCGGCAGAGCAAATTGACGACCCGGCGGAAATGCTAAAGCCAGGTTATGAGCCGAGTGAAAAACAAAAAGCTGAGGACCGAAAAGCCGCGGCCAGGGAGAAGTTACTTTACCAGGTAATAAAGCAAAATCTTATGTCGGAGAAACTGCTTAAGGCAGCAACTGATCACTTTATCGGCGGCGGAGTGTGCGCCAAGCTCCATTATGATGCCAATATGGGACTGCGTATTATCTGGCGGCCGCGCCTGGAATATTGGCCCGTTTATTCCGCTGATGATGTCGACGTGCTGGAGAAAATTCATTTCACTGCGTTTGTGGATGACAAAACCATTTGGAAGCAAACCTACTGGATGCAGGAAGGCTCTTGCTGGATGGAAGAGGGGCTATATGATACCCAGCTTAAGTTAAAAGAGCAGACGGTGGCTCCCAATGACCTGGGTATACCGTTTATGCCTGAAGAAATATTCAACCGTGGGGGCCTTACCGGTGAAACAGAAGGGCGGTCAATGGTTGATGTGCTTTCCGGGCTTAATGACGAGGTGGAGCGAAAAATCAGCGACAATGCTGATTCCCTGCGTTTTGGCATGTTTGCCATTAAGGTGATTGTTAATGCTGTATTGCCCACAGAGGATGAAATTAGAGAGGGTGCTGCCGAGCCCTTACAGGTTGCACCTAATGCTCTTTGGGAGTTAAACAGCGATGGAGAAACGGATGCTGACGCCAAAATGCTTGAGCACAAGTTTGAATACAAAGAAGCCTTAAAAGAGCACCTGGAGCAGATAATGAGTTTGATGCACCGGCTTTCTGATGTGCCCAATATTAGCCCGGAGCAAGTAAAGGGATTGGGGCAATTGTCAGGCTTTGCTATCAAGCTATTATATGGCTCAATAATATCTGCCACCAACCGGCATATGATCACCTGGAAACCTCGCCTCCAGAGGCTGTTAGGAAAGGCTTTGTATTTACTTAATAAATATGATACCAGGCAGCATTATGACAGCAAGTTAATCAGTGCGGCTGCCTTAAACGAGATTACCCTGGGTGATATTGATGATTTGGTTGAGGTTAAGACTACAATGCCCATTCCTGAGAATGAAACGGAGGTAGTTGACCGGGAAACTAAAAAGGTAGCAACCATGCTTCAATCGTTGAAAGGGGCTATGGATGAGCTTGGGGTTGAAAATCCGGAGGCCAAAATGGCAGAAATACTGGCCGAAAAAACAACCATTATGGAGGCCCTGGGTGACACAATGGATGAACCGGAAAGTGGGGGTGATGAAGGAAATAGTGGTGATAATAAATGAGTACACTGGAGCGTGACCTTTTAAAGCTGCTACACAAGCTGGCCAGGGAACGTAACTCGAGGGAAGCACGCCTGGCCGAAAGGCTATTGAAGATTTACGAGGAAGCCCGCAAAGAGCTATACATAAATTTCATTAACGCTCAAGGCGGCAAGGATAAGCTCAAAATTCAGCACCTTGAAGGAGTCATGCGGGAAATTGAAAGGCAAATAAAATATTATACTCGTCTTACCACCAAAGCCCGTCAGGAAGCTATTGACGAGGCTTTTGTTATGGGGCAGGAAACTGTTGCTGGAATGCTTTCCGCTGGCGGCATACCATATTCCAAGATTGCCGTTGCTGGCGGTATCGGCACCATAAACAGGGACATGATTGAAAACCTTATCGGCAATGTTCCTAAGCTGGCGGGGAGAGTTGAGACGCACATTCTTAACCGTATCCGGGACGAGCTTACCCGGGGAGCTGTTATGGGAGAATCAATCCCTAAAATAGCCAGACGCATCCTTGGTACAGGGCTTACCCAGGAGGGGTTAAAAAAGCCTTTTCCTAGTGTCCGGGCCCGGGCAACGACCATTGCCAGAACGGAAATCATCAGAGCCAGTTCAACTGGCTTTATTGATTTTACCAACAAGGTGCAAGGGGTAATTGGTGAGGAGATATTTTATTCCTGGATAACGGCCGGAGACGGCCGCGTTGACCCACCATGCCCGGCGCTGGCTAATGGCAGTGACCCTCGGTTTGAAAGTGTTCCTGGAATGCCGGGAGTATATAGGCGTGACAACTTACCTGTTCCTACCATAGCAAGTCACCCGCGGTGCAGGTGTAGGCTGGTACCGGTGCTGAGGTCCTGGGTGAAGAATGGGGATCTTAACCTCAATACGTTGAAAGGAAAAGCTGCTTAAAACTGGAGACCGAAACGCCCTAAGTCTTTAAACTGCGGCGGGCCGAACGTGAGGCGTAAAATCACGGCTGGCCAACGTGTGGCCGAATAAACACGGATTTTACGGAGGTAGATATAATGTTTTTCGATTTAATGACTGGTACTTTTAAGCCAAGCAGGTTTAATCCATTCTTAATGCGTGGGTTGTTCAATGATGGCGGTTCTGGTTCAGGAGGTAGTGGTGGTGACGGTGGTTCCGGTTCTGGTGAAGGCAGCGGTGGAGAAGGCGGAGACGGTAAAGGTGGCGGCGATAAGGGCGGTAAACAGGGTGATGATCTGTATATCTCCTTCCCCGATGAATCTAGCTTTATGCGCCGTGTTAACCAGGCTTCCAGGCAGGAACTTGAAAAGATGGCCAAAGAGCTTGGTTTTGAAAATGCTGATGCTCTGAAAGATGCCGCTAAGGCCAAGAAGGAAGCCGACGAAAAAGCCAAATCTGAACTGGACCGGGAGAAAGCAGCCCGGGAAAAAGCTGAAAACGAGAAAAAGACAGCTCTTGAAGCTGCAAACACCAGGCTGATTAACGCAGAAATCAAAGTTTTCGCTACACAGGCCGGGTTTGTTGATCCTGCCGATGCGGTTGCTCTTGTAGATAGGAGCAGCTTAGAGGTTGACGATAAAGGCAATGTGAACGGCGCAAAAGAGGCCGTGGACGCCCTGGCTAAAGCGAAGCCGCATCTGGTTGGTACCGGTAAGCCCGGTGGCAGCCCCGGAAATCCAGGTAACCCTGGAAGGCAGGATGGCGGGGACGGTAATAAAGGCGGCGAATTCGGTAAGAAGCTTGCTGAAAAGCGTGCCGCTGAAGCAAAAAAGCGCAGTGAAAGCACGCACAACTATTTCAAATAAGGAGCAAGGAGGAATAACCAGTGAAGTTTACCCAAACTGATTTCACGGGAACCAAAGAAATACTAAAGTTCCCTGACCATTACGTGGCCCTGGCCGTTACGGTGAGTGATGCAGGAGTGGTTGCTAACGCGGACGGTAAAAAAATCGTTGAAAAGGGCACAGTTGTTGGTGGTGAAACAGGCGCAACTTTGTCTGATGATACCATACCTGTGACAAAGAAAAATACTCAAGGGGCAACAACCGGAACTGCCGGGGCTGCTGTAGATGCAGAAGGTGTACTCTTGAATGATGTCGATGTCACTTATGGTCCTGCATCCGGTGCCATGATCATTCATGGTTTTATCAACACTAATAAGCTACCAGAAGCCCCGGTTGCTGACGCGGTAGCCGCAATCAAAATGATCCAGTTTATTGACTAAACTGGATAACTATACAGGAGGGGTAAAAACCGATGAATATTTTTGATCTGATCAATGCTCGGGAAATTGCAACTTATTACACCAGCAACCCAAGTAATTCCATTCCCTATTTGGGAGCAACATTGTTCCCGGCTCGTAAGCAGCTGGGCCTTGATCTTTCCTGGATTAAAGGTTCTCGCGGTCTTCCCGTGGCGCTGATGCCTTCTGCATTTGACACCAAGGCAACGGTGCGCGACCGCATTGGAGTCTCCAAAATTGAAACGGAAATGCCGTTTTTCCGTGAGAGTATGCGCATCGGTGAAAAAGACCGACAGGAGATTAATAAGGCCCTGGCCGCTGCAAATGCTGACATCATTGAGCCTGTCATAAACAACATCTTTGATGATGTGACCAACCTGGTTAATGGTGCAGAAGTACAGGTAGAGCGGATGCGGATGCAGTTGCTTTCTACCGGCCTTATTGCCATTACTGCCAACCGGATTGATTACAATTATGATTATAAGCTGTCGGCCACCCATAAAGAGACCCTGCTGTCCACTGATATGTGGTCTGATACTGCCAACTCTAAACCGGTTCAGGATATCCAGCGCTGGCAGGACACTATAGAAGATGATACCGGCACCAGGCCTACCAGGGCAATTTGCACGCGTAAGACTTGGAACTATCTGCTCGAAAACCAGTCCATCCGTCTGGACCTTAATCCCAGTGGTGGACAGAATATTATTATGACTGACTCCATGCTGCAGCAGTACCTCAGCAGCAAGCTTGGCTTGTCGGTGGCTGTGTACAATAAAAAGTTCGCTATTACCGTAGGTGGCGGGGGCACTCTGTTCTTCCCGGATGATGTGTTTACACTGATTCCTGACGGTGACCTGGGTAACAGCTGGTATGGTACCACGCCGGAAGAGTCCGACTTGATGAGCGGTAATACCGACGCCCAGGTTGAGATTGTTAATACCGGCGTTGCTGTAACCACTGTAAAAGAGGCACACCCGGTTAACGTGCAGACTATTGTTTCTGCCATTGAGCTGCCAAGCTTTGAGCGCATTGACGAGATATTTATTGCAACCGTCCATAGTTAAGGCGGGTGGCCATAGCGCCCCCGCTTAAATCCATTTTGGAGGGATGTTTAAGTGAAGGTTAAGGCAAACACACCTGTCAAGTATAAGGGAAAGCCTTATGCTGCCGGGCAGGAGTTTGAAATAAACAAAAAAGATTACGAAGCTCATAAAAACCTGTTGGAAGTGGTGGAGGAAAAGAAGGAAGGCAAATCTGACGACAGTACTAAGGCAGTTGGTGGTGGCGGGATGAATTACAGTGCGTTAAATAAAGACGATTTAATTGCTTATGCTGAAAGAATTGGAGTAAGTATTGCGCCCAATTCAACCAAGCAAGAAATTATCGCCGCACTGGAGGCTGGTAATGATGGCGACGATGGCAGCGCTGACAACCCGCCTGTTGATCCGGTTACCGGGCAGGAGTAACACAGAGCTCGAAGGCTGGATAACCGAAGCTGTTACCCAGCATGGTTATGATGCGATTGCCGATGTGCCGGACAAGGCGGCCAACGCTATTCTATCCTATGCTGAATACCTGGGCCTGAAAGCCAAGGCGGCAGAAACGGCAGAAAATGCTTCCCTGAATATTAAGGGTATTGGGGTAAATAAGTCCAGTTCCAGTGTTAATTATGAAAGGCTGGTGAAGGAAGCCCTACAGCAATACAGGCGGGATGCTAGAAAGGCCGGGATAAGGCCGTTAACTGGGGGTACAGTATCAGGAAACACGGTTACAAGGAGAGATGGCCGTTGATGAGAAAGCAGTTAAATACATCTGAGATTAAAGATGCCAACATTGTCCGTATAGAATGTGAGTGTGAATGTGGGAATGTGCTTTTCCGACTTAAGGGACAAGTTGAATTCTTACCGTATCTCGATCGTGTTTCTTTGGATTGTTCTAATTGTGGCGGTCGTATAGTGATTGATAAGGAAAGCTTGCTCCCAAGATACGAAGCAGGTGAAAAGTCATGACAATTCTTACCCCAAAAGATGTCGATGATATCAAATCTGCCATGGAAGAACTGGCCCCATTCACCGAGGAACCTATTACCTATCGGACATACACCGGAATGACTGAAGGCGACCCTGTTCACGGTATCCCGGCAGAATCTACTTACACAAACACTGCCGAAACGGCCATGACGAGGAACCTATCAGCTGAAGAGGTGCAAAAGTCGGGCGGTTACTACATCCTTGGCGATATGGAATTCACCATTCGCCGGGAAGTTAAGCCCGAATATGAGGACCGCATCATTTACGGCGGGCTCACTTGGAAACCTAAGAAGATTGACAAAACATTCCTGGGCGAAGTTCTGTGGTGGGAAGTCAAGGCGGGCCGGGAATGAGAAAGATATTCGAAATTCAATTCAGAGGAACTGAAGAATTAATAAGGCTGGCTGAACGACGTTCCAACCTCTTGGCAAAGAACATCGAAACGGCTGTGGCTGACACTGTTTTATATGGAGTAACCCTAATTGCTAATGACTGCCCGGTGGATACCGGCAGGCTAATGGCCAGTATAGCCGGTGATGTGGCTGATCTAGTTGATATTGTGTTGCAAGGTGATCCCCAGGCGATTAGTGAGGGAAAATCAGACAGCGCTACCGAAATTGACGGTCTTTGGGGGAGAATTGGTACCAACGTAGAGTATGCGGTAAAAGATATGCCGCCCCTTGTAGCAATACAAGGGTAAAAATCGGGCAATATCGGTGGAACCTAAACCTTTAAACCAATTAGGTACAAATGTGGTTAAACATCTACGAATATGGTATAACATGTTTGGAGGTGTTGGGGCAATGAATGCAGGGAGCGACTTGAAAGGCAAACGATTTGGCAGGCTGACAGTTATTCACTTAGATAACACAAAGAAGAAGAGGCAATCTTATTGGTTTTGTAAATGTGATTGCGGGGCAATAAAAAGTATTAGAAGAGACTGTTTGTTATCCGGAAACACAAAATCATGTGGTTGCCTAAAAAGAGATCAAGATACAATTAATTTAACAACCCATCATTCTCATATGTTGTCAAGAAGTAGATTATACAATATATGGTTGAGTATGAAGCAAAGATGCGAAAACCCTAAAAACAGTTCCTATGAAAGATATGGCGGTAGAGGGATAAAGGTATGCAAGAAGTGGTCAAGAAGCTCTAAAGCGTTTTTTGATTGGGCATTAGCGAACGGTTACTCAGATCATTTGACTATTGATAGAATTGATAATAACGGCAACTATGAACCTTCTAATTGTCGATGGGTTATTGATAAGACCCAGTGTAGGAACAGAAGGTCAAATATAACAGTTGAATACAATAATAAGAAAATAACTCTAATCGAATTATCTGAAATAACCGGTATTAATCACAAGGTTCTATATGCAAGATACAAGAGGGGAGACCGAGGAAAACGCTTAACGAGGCCGCCATATAAGGAGCGCGACACATTAAAAGGAGAAAAAAATTTAAACTCTAAAATCACCGTAGATATTGCAAAAGAGGTAAAGTCCAGATTAAGCAACGGTGAGTCAGCCACCAAAATTGCCAAAGAATTAAACATATCTAAGTATATAGTCTATGACATTAAAGCGGGGAAAACATGGTCATGGGTTTAGAGGTATGGCAACACCGAGATAACCCGGGGAATTAAAGAGCCCTAGGTATCGTAACGCATAGGGGCTGAAACTGCATTGCAGAATATAATGTCCCCACGAGTGCCCGACAACCCAAGCGGTTGAAAATGTATGCTGAACTTACGGGAAACCGTAAGAACTATGGGATAAAAAGCTCATAGGATAACAACTGATACCAAGAGTACGGCGTTGGTGGTAGAGAGGCAGGTAGAGCATCCAGGTCTGGAGCAACACTATATGTTGGGGGTTTTAGAGGCAAAGGTTTCTTCCGTAAAAATATACCGCTTATAGACCGGCATTTCAAAGAAAAGATGCGAGAGGCGATTGACGCCACAAGGGAAGGCCGCTTACTTAGAGGGGTAGCGTAAAACCTTTCCCCTTTTCTTTTTGGCCTGGATTTTGCCGTAATCGTCTTTTAGTTCCGGAAAACTTTCTAGAATCATATCGTCCAAGTCATGCACAATGCGCGTGGAAAATATACGTCCCTGATCGTCTATTTCTTCCAGCTTGCGGGTTGCTGGTTTGGTTTTTTCTTTATCCGACAATAAGATCACCACCTTTTTATTAATCTTCTATGCAAGGAAATGAAAAACCTCTCGGGGTGATGCCATGGATCATATGATGACAAGCATAGCAAGTTATATAAATACAAACTATTCTACGTTCGGCCTGGCTAATGCCGGGGAGCTAAAGTTGATCGGTAAGCCCAAAGGAAGTCTAATTGACGGTGGGCGATGGTTAACTGTTCTACCGCTTCGGACATCTCCGGACAGCACCAGAGGTGTGACATTTAATAACCTGCTGCGCTCCGGGGTAAAAGGAGAACGGTTTCTGACCACGGTTGAGTTTGAATGCAAAATGCGCGCGGCAAACCCCGATATGGATTTTTACTGGAATAAGGTTCGTCAGTTCCGGGACAAGGTTTATGAGGCTTTAGCCGGTCCTAATCGCGGTGGCATAGTCATCCCCCGGTATGACTGGACGGACATACAAAACCCCGTGGTGGCCGGTGAAACATGGTTCAAAGTCGATCCAGCACAGAATACGCCCCTGGAGGACCCGGTCGAGGACCCGGACGATTCTGCAAACAAAAGTATATTTTTAACTTATAGCGTCCACTGGTGGAGGCCGGTGGCATAGGAGGGATATAGGTGGCAGTATTTAAGCTGAAATGCTCATGCGGACATGAGCATGTTTTTGGTAAAGAGCCGCATAAGAAAGTTGAGGTTAAGTGCCCTGAATGCGGCAAGGTAAACTCATACACACCTGGCGGTGCCAAGACCTCTAAGAAGGAGAGTGATAAATAATGCCGGTGCGCCAGAATAAAAACTCTAAGCTTTTCGTTATCGGCGGGCCTAACGCTTACGGTGAAATCCCTGGCGTGCAGGCTTTCGGTTATGACCCGCAGAGGACATTGCAGCGGCGCGGCACCAACACCTTTTCCGGTGACGGTCCGGTGGCCATTACAGATAATTTCGAGGGCGTGACAGGTTCCTTTGATATTGAAGGTGTTGAAGGGGAAAAGGCTGTTATGGCATATGCCGCGAGACAGGATTTAACAACTTTTGTTTCCTACCATCCCAGCAATAACATGCCGGTTTATATTGTGGCCAAAAACTTTGACGATGACGGCGTTACGCCGCTCAGCTGTGATTTTATAGATACAGCAAAAATCGGTACCCTGCGCCGTGGTGTTATTACTAACGCGGCCCAGTTCCCGTTTGAAGCATTAAAGTATAAAGAAGTATTCGACAATGAAATCGTTATCGAAGAATTTGACGGAGCGGCTACACCGGTAACAGATTTAACCTTAAGCGGGACCGCTACCGCCCTTAAGGATAAGGACGGCAACACATATTATGCCTTGCTGGTGTTAAAGCAGACTTCCGGTGGCACTGTAGAACGTTTGGAATTAGCAGATGTAGCAGCAGATGGTTATTATTCCGAAACTGAAACAGCCATCACTTTGTCTACCGATGACGGCCTTAATACTGACGACAAGGCACTTGTTGTATACGTAAAAGCTTAAACCGGACAGGCTACTTGGCCTGTCCTTCCTACATACTTGATCTATAGTTACTGGGAGGTTTTATTGTGGCTGATTTGACCACAGAGATGATCCAAAAAAGATATGAGACCGTTGCCTCTGGCACCTATACACCGGAAATAGAGGGCCTGACAGGCCTTGTTTTTGTAAAGATGGGCTTATCTGAACGCGGGCAATCGTCCCGGGCCTACAGTTCAAAACTGAAAGAGTTGTACGCGGCCGGTGGATATTTCTCTGAAGCTCTTTTACCAGCGGTTTTAGAGAAAACATGCCGGGAAAATGGACTTGATGTAAATGTGTTGCAAAGACAGCGGGATATTTTAAAGCGGCTATATGATTCCATCCCGGATGAAATATCTAAGCCTTATGACCAACTGACACCGGAAGAGGTTGCAACCCTGTCTCCTGAAGAGCAGGCGGAAAGGGAAAAGGGCATGGAGGAACATGCCCAAAAAATCATGGACTGGGTAAACAACTTCTATACTGATGAAGAGCGCAAGGTGATGGAACAGGCCAAGCAGATTGAGGCTTTAGAGCAACATCTGAAGGCCAATACAGCTGAGCACAATGCCCGCAAGCATCAGATGGAAACGGAAATACTGCTCTGTGCACGCAAAGAGGATGATATTGAAACTCCATACTTTGAAAGTATTGAAGATATCCAGTCCTTGGAGGACCGCAACCGGAAGGCTTTGGTACAGCTTTATACCAAGTGGAAGCAATTCAAGGAGGGCCTTCTACCGGACTTTTTTCGTCCCGATAGTGTTAACTAACCAGGAATGGATTGAAACCTGGAGGGCAAACGGGGAGGGGCATGTTTTCCCCAGTCAGCCCTCGGAATGGACTGCAGACCAAAGACGGCTTGTATCTATAACCAAAGAATATTCCGCTGCCTTTTCCGCGCTAACGGCGCGCAATCATAAACCACCAGGGGAGCATGTTTTAGGCGACTATCACGAGTTCCGCAAGTGGTGGGATGTTTATTGTAAAGACCCCAAAGCAGCAGACGATCCTTACGAGAGATATAACCATGGATTCAGAAAATAACCTTGCAGGCACCTTGAAGGTTTGGCCACCTTCATGGGGCGGGTAAGCCCACCCGCCGGCCTGCTTTTACATAATGGGCAAAGCACAAGGGCGGTGCTTTCACTGAGGTGAGAGCCATGTCAGAAGCAGTTCTTGGAGCATCAATTAGAGCATTTGATGAGTTTAGTCAACAATTTCAAAGGCTTCAGCGAGAATTAAGGCAAACAGACCGGGAGCAGAGGAGAACAGCGCAAGGGGCAGAGCAGATGAACCGCTCTGTCTCTGATTTTTTGCAGACCATTGGTGGAGTAGGAGCCTTATATGTTTTTCAGCAGGGGTTACAGGCTGTTGTTGCTACAGGAAGAGAATTTGAGCTCAGCATTCGCCAGGCCCAGGCTGTGACCGGTGACTTTACCAGTGCGTTACGTGATTTTACCATGCAGGCAGACGACGGCATTCACGGCCCACTTCAAATGGCCCAGGCTTTTTATGAATTGGGAAGTGCTGGCTTGAGTGCAAATGAAACGATTTCTTCTACTCCTGATATGCTGGAATTTGCAACTGCTGGCCTTATTAACCTTGAAAAGTCTGCGTATTCGGTTATTTCCACAATCCAGGCCTTTCGTATGGATTGGGATCAAACCGGTGAAGTGGTGGATGCCTTTACAGAATCAATGAACGCCACAACACTTGCTGCTGAGGACTTCCAGTGGATTATGTCTTCTGCAGGTGCCGTTGCAAAGATGGCCGGACAGGACTTTCGCGAGGTATTGGCTGCCGGAGCCGCTATGAAGGACGCCGGTGTACAGGCCCAGGATGCCGGTACATCAATCAAAGCTGCTTTATTGCAATTGATTAACCCCACCGATGAGGCTAAAGACATTCTAGCTGAACTCGGTGTTGAAATATATAACGCATCTGGCCAGATGAAACAGTGGCACGAGATTGTAGCTGAGTTTGAAAAGGCTTTAAAGCCATATAACCAGGAAGCGCAAAACATGATATTAGCCACTGTTCTTGGTTCCGACGGTATCCGGGCCATGGCAACATCATTAAATATGGGCAGTTCTGAGTTGGCCAGCTATGTTGATTCAATGAAAAACGCCGAAGGTGCTACCGAGCGCATGGCTGACTTAATGGCCGATACTTTTGACGGTGCCTTAAAGCAGACCAATGCTAACTTCGAGCGCATGAAAATCCTTATTTTTGAGGATTTAGAACCGGCCATGGTGGAGCTATTGGGTGCTGCCAATAACCTGATCGTTGGATTTAACAGTCTGGATGAAAGCACCAGGCATTTGATAGAAATACTGGCAGGTGGCGCTGGTTTGACTATAGCTGCGACAACTGCGGCTACAGCTGTACGCACATTGCTTTCCGCTTTAAGGATATTGGGCGTAACCGTAGGGGCTGCAGCCGGTCCTATTGGATGGGCAGTTACAGCAGTAGGGGCCCTAACTGTTAGTCTTATTTCTGCCCGTGGTGCAGCTGAGAATGCTCGGCTGGAAACACAAAAACAGAATGAGGCAACTGTTGACCTTGGCAATAAATACGATGAGTTAACCAAAAAGCTAGGTACTCTGGAAGAGGGCACCGAGGAACATACTCGGACTAAGGAACAGTTAGTCAAAACTATGTCTGAGTTGGGGGATATTTACCCCGGCATAATCGAGCAATACAATGCAGAGGGAGAAGTCATTGCTATAAACAATGATTTACTAAGGGAGAAAATACGCCTTTCAAACAAATCCATTGAAGCAACCGCCTTTGATAATCTTGAATCAGCCAACCAAGCATTTTTCGAGGCAGATAAAAAACTAAGGGAAGTTGACGAGCGCCTTGAAAAGCTGAAGAGCGGCGAAGCTGATCCGGAGCGGGTTAGTTATCAGTATCATTTAAGCAACTCTTACTTACGGCAAAAGGAAATAAACGAGTTGGCCGAACAAAGGAAGAAACTGCAAGAAGAGAGGAACAAGGCAAGGGCGGAAGTCAAAAAATACAGCGCCCGCACCATAGGTCTAAGATCCAATGATGATTCAGACGGGAGTGAGGACGTTACCAGGCCCAGCACAACGCAAGGTACTAGAACATTTACTCCTCCTTCCAATAGAGATGATTCAAAAACTAAAACCCCTGAACAAATCGCCCGGGAGCAGTTCGAAGCCTCCCGCAAGTTTATCGAATACCGGAAGGCGCTAAACCAGATGGCCTTGGAGGAAGAATTGGCCGCGTGGAAAAGAGTCCAGGCCAGGTACAAGCAGGGCACAGAAGAACGCATGGAAGCCGACATGGAAGTGTACCGGGTTAAGCAGGAGATTGCCCAGCGAGAAAAGCAACTGCGTGATGATGCTTATAATGAGGCCATGGAATTGATGCGCCATGAAGTCAATATGGCCCGCATGAGCACCGAGGAACGTATCCGGTACCTGGAGAAACTACGCGATGCCCATGAGTGGAGCATGAAGCAATTGTGGGATATTGAGGAAGAACTATACCGCTTGCGCAAAGATCAGCTGAGCGGTTACATGGGTGAGCTTGAATCCGAGTACCGGGAAAAGCTTGACGCCATTGACGAGCGTACAGATGCCAGTATTAAGGCCATACAGGATCAGATTGACGCCTTGAACGAAGCGGGGCAGGAATCAGAGCGCGCAGATGCAGTAAGACAGCATAATAGACGTCTACAGGAATTACAGGAAAAGCGCCGGTACCATGAACTGCGCACAGGGACTGAACACCAAAAAGCCATTGCTGATATTGAGAAGCAAATAGCGGAAGAAAAGCGCCAGTTTGAACTTCAGCAGCAAGAGTGGGAGCGGGAAGATCAAAAAGACCACTTGCAAGAAAAGCTGGATCAGGTCCGTGAAAGAGGGTGAGCAGGAACGGGACGAATTGAAAGAGCATTATGACCGGGCCCGGGAAATTGCCGAGAGCGGCATAATGGATGTTATTGCTTCACTGGCTGCCACTGAGCCCGAGTGGATGGACACCGGTAAAAAGCTTATAGGTGCTCTAATTGAAGGTATGGAAAGTGGCGATTTTTCCGAAGTTCAGCGCATGGTTGATAGGGTGCGTGATGAGGAAGAAAGCAGATCCGATACCGGACCAACCGGGGGTGGCGGTGGCGATGAGACTGATTCCGGATCATCAAAAGAGCCAATAGCAACGCTTTCCCAATCCCAGTACGAAAATATTAGCGGCGAAGCGGGCATGTGGTCAAGAAGATTGGCGAATATCCTTGATGAAAGCGTATCCTACGATGCAAGTACAGGGAAGGTGAGAATTGGCGGTAAAAGCTTTGTCCCACTGGACAATGTGGACGGCAAAACTTTTATCGGTATCAGAAACGTAGCCGAGGCCCTGGGGCATGACGTTGAATACGATCATGCCAGCAAGGCTATACGCATATACCACCAGGGCGGACCGGTACCGGAGACCGGTCTTGCTTATCTGCAACAGGGGGAGTATGTACTGCCGGCTAACCTGGTTGATGCTATCCGCATGGGTGCCATGCCGCCGGTTGGCTCATACTCCCGAGGCGGAGGGCAAACCGTAATTTATATTAATGCTCCACTGTTGGCACCGGAAGCCATGTATTTATCCGATGATATCGACATAAGCAGGGTGTGCAGCGAATTGCGGCGGAGTATTATGGCCCTGGCAACCGCGGAGGGATGATTATATGTCACTAAATGTGGATTCAAACGGCGTCTTACAGCCACTCGGGCTTAAATGGATACGTGACAATAGATTTGAGCTTATTCCCGGGCTGCGTAAGTATACGGAGGAAATACCAGGCCGGGATGGGGCGATATCCTTTGGTGCTAACTTGCGCCCACGAATTTTAACTGCAACTGTAGGCAGGAAAGTATCCATGGATGCATTGAGCGACGATTACAGGGCAACCGTCTTTGATCAAATAGCAGCGCAGCTTAATCCTTTGAATGGTGAGCAGGTGTTAACTTTTTTCGATGAGCCGGAAAAGGTATACAAGGTTGAACTTTCCGATGTTGTTGATATCCCCCGGGGGCGTGGTTATATTGAGTTTGACCTGTCTTTTGAAGTGCTAGACCCTTATAAAATTGGGGCGGTGCAAAAAACGTTAACAGGGAGTGGAGCGGCGACTAACTCAGGAACCGTGGCCACTCCTTTTACTTTAACCATCCAGGGTTCAGTAACTGACCCCAGTGTCACCGTGGGCGGTTATACCATTAGTTATGTTGGGACCATAGGTTCTGGTAGTACACTCGTGGTTGACACGGGAAAGATGACTGCAGTGCTGGACGGTGCCAATGCTCTACCGAACTATAATGGTGTTTTCCCCAAGCTTCAACCTGGAGATAATGAAGTGACTGCGGCAGCGGCTGGCATCACGACTTTAAATTGGTATGATCGTTGGCTGTAAACTTGAAAAGGTGTTGATAATATGCCTCTAACTATACCTGAATATATCACTGTAAAAACTGCCGCCGGGGTAACGGCTGCTTACCTATCCCCGGAAGCGGACGGATTAAAAGATGTCTGGGTTAATAACGAATTAAACGGGCGCTGCACTCTTAATCTATCCCTGCCTTTGTCATCTGAAAAGTGGCAGTACCTAAACAGCTTTTATCGTATCTATGCTCCGGACATCACCGGACAGATGCGTGAATTTGTTATTTTAAACCCTGATGCCATCGAGAAGAAGCGGGAAGGTAAGAAGTTGTGGGGTAAGGTCACAGCACACGAATCTTGGGTGTTGCTAGGAAAGCAATACGCAGACCCGGGAATATCCAATGACCCACAAACACCGTCACCTTCACCGTTAGCAATCATTATTTTATCAGGTGGCAGCGATCTTTCCGGGGGGCAATATGCACCAGGTAGCGCCGGTCATGCTCTTTATACCGTGCTGCAAGGTACAGGTTGGAGTGTTGGAACGGTGGATGTTACCGGCATCCACGACCTCGAGACGGAGAAAAAGTCACTCCTTGCAAATATCAATCAGATACAAAAGAACTGGGGCGGGTACTTGATATGGGATAGCATGAACAAGACCGTGTCCCTTCGCAGTGAGGAAACATGGGCACCATATACAGGATACCAGGTGCGGTATGCCAAAAACCTGAAAGGCATTACCCGTAATGAAGATACTGACATCGTGACAAAGCTGTACCCGTTTGGTGCTGACGATTTGGACATCAGTAGCGTTAATGGTGGGCAATTGTATATAGAAAATTACAGCTACACATCTGAAGTGTTGAGTGAAATATGGACCAACCAGGACATTGAGGATCCCAAGGAATTGAAGGACGAGGCGACTAAGTACCTGGAGAAGAAGTGCAAGCCTCGTTACAATTACCGGGTAAAGCATGTTGATTTACGCCTGATATCCGGTTATCAACATGAGGATTATGACCAGGGGCATATGATTGACGTACTTGACGAAGATTTGGGTGTGACCGGCCAGGCACGGATTATTAAATACCGGTTTAATGTTTTTCAGCCCTGGAACCCCGAACTTGAAGTAGGGGACCCTATTGAAGAAATAGAGAGCATGCTGAATGATAGCCGGACTATGGTCAAATACCTGAACAGCATCAAAACCAGCAAAGAACAAATCACGGCCTATAAACTGGTCAACGAAAGCCTTATTGCGGAGAAAATCGCCAAGGCTGCCGTGGATGCAACGAAACTGAATACTAAAGTAGTTGTTTTGCTCTCTGACGGTTGGACAGATAATAGTCCCGCTGCTGGATCGGTATCCTGGAATCAGCATAAACTTTATTATGCAGGCCAAGAGTATGTTATTCAGGCCGGCAATACAGCTCAGAAGTATATTTATTGGGATGGTGCTGCCAATGCATATGCAACCAGCGCCACAGAACCGGCACTGAATGACGGCCAGTTTATTATTGCTGTGAATAATGGCGGCCTGCACGACACTGTTTGGGACAAGGGATATGCCCGGGAGTTTATTGGAAGTGCGTTTATTGCGGAAGCCGCTATTTTATCGGCTCACATTAAAGAATTACAGGTGCTTGACTCTCACATTGCAAACCTTGCGGCAAACAAGCTAACTGCCGGTGTTATTGGTGCTGGGGTGGTACTCTCAAATGAGGTTATTGTCGGAAGCGCTCAAGCCAGAGAATTAGAAACAATAGCAGGGGCTCAGGCAAAGGATAAAAGCGCCATGAGGAATTTAGGCCCATTATTAAAATTGGATGGGCAAGGTAGCGGGCAATTTGTGCAAGTTATTGATGATGATCGTTTTATGCCTGAGCAAATTACGCTTGAATGTTGGGTTTATAAAATGCGGAATAGTGACACCTATTCGTGCGAGGTAATAAAAGACACTTCTTACTATATGCGTATTAGACCCGATAACAATGACTTTGAGTTTAGGTTATGGACAGATATAAGTGGAGACTCTGGTAACCGAACCTTTGCAGGTAACGTCAGTTTTTACGAGTGGCACCACCTGGCCTGTACTTTTGACGGGACATATGCGAAAGGCTATCTGGATGGGGAATATCTTGGTTCTTTTTATCACCCTGGAAAGATATCGGTATCGGCTGCAACCTTACAATTTGGTTCACGGGGCTCAACATCATACCTTTCCAATGAATATCTAGACGAAATCAGAATATGGGATTATGCGCGTACTGAACAACAGATTAAAGATGCCATGTACCAAGAACTTACCGGTTACGAAGAAGGCTTGTTGGGTTATTGGAAACTTAACGAGGGTGTTGGTAGCATAGTAAAAGATTCGAGTTTATTGAATACATTTTTTAACTTCGGTGGGAATCGTTATTTTCAAATACCTGACCATACTGCTTTGAATCCTACTACAGCACTAACTATGGAAGCATGGGTTAGGGTTTCTGATACCCCCAACGCATATGGGCGTGTTATCCATAAAGGAAATGGTAATGAATCTTATCAGTTACAGGTAAATGACAATTTCGCTGCCTTAGTACAATTGTTTTATAGCGATGGCACCGGAGGTACCCAGTATTTTAGTTTTAAAGTAACACCTAACAAGTGGGAACATTTAGCTTTTTCTTGGGATGGGTATACAGCTAATTTTTATGCAAATGGCGAGTTAACGAATTCAATAACTATTGATAAAAATTTGGCCACCACCTCAAATGATTTGTTCATTGGGCAACGAGGGGATTTAAACTCTGGCACTTACTTTATCGGCGATATTGCTGAGGTGCGTTTGTGGAACGTAGGAAGAACGCAGGCCCAAATACAAGAATTTATGCATAAACCACTAACTGGATTAGAAAATGGTTTAATAGGTTACTGGAGGCTTAACGAAGGTGAAGGTGATGTTGCCAATAGCGCTACACCCCTTAACCATTACGGTACTTTGCACGGAACCTCGAATTGGGTGAATACTTACGGACAGATACAGGGTGGGGCAAAATGGGTCGGTAGCGTCAATGATATCGCAGAAAATAAAGCTGACACCGCAGAACAAAGTGCTAAAGATCACGCCGATACCCAGGTGACAAACCACAATAACCAACAGAGTCCCCACAACCTGCCTAGCTATACAGTTATGACATCCGACGGCATTAAAGTTTTTGATAATCTGGATCAGCTCAGGGTGTGGCTGGGACAGTATGCTGCCGGTGAGTACGGGCTGCTTGTTAATAAAGGAAAGATATATGCAACCTCATTTCAGTCCGGGGAGCAGGGTGCAACTGACTATGTGATGATTGGCAGTGGGTGGTCCCCGATTAAATTAGTCAAGGCCGGTGAGTCAGCTGTTGAATTATGGTCAGACGCATCTTATGGTGGCTATATTGTATTTTCCATACCGGAGCAGGCAAGTCCGCGGCAAAAGGGTTGGGTGCATAGTAATGACGATGCCCTGGGTGACGGTCTGATGGTAGAGGCCGTTGATGAGAACGCATCGGAAAAAGTTCTTTTGTTGTCAGGCGGTCATACGGTCATGTATGGTCTGCCTTCTATTTATTTAGACAATTGGGATTCTGGTATAAATGGTGGGGATTGTGATGTTACTATTTGGGGTGATCTTTATGTTACTGGCACAATGTCTGCCGGTGGTGGAAAGCCGGCCCGGCAAAAAACAGTTAATTATGGAGATAGGGACCTGTATGCTAGGGAAGGTCCTGATCTTAGATACATAACAGAGAGCAGCAACGGATATGCACAATTCACCAATGGAGAATGTAGAATTGATCTTAACCCAATATTTTTAGAATGCATCGAACCAAATTCTCCTGAAACCCAATGGAATTTCTGGTTTACGCCTATGTTTGAGTTTATGGATATTTGTGTGATAGAGGTAGGCGATACTTATTTTGTAGTAAAAGAAAAGAACGGTTCGAATGGGTGTTTTTGCTGGATGATATCGGCCATACGCAAAGGATATGCCGGTGTTTGGTTGCCGGAAAAAGTTTCAGATGACGAAGAGGTATTAACTTCTAATTGGGAGGATTATATTTGATGCCAGGACATAAGGTTTTTGAAGATATAGAATGGAAGGCAAAGCCTAGCAAAGGGAAAGGTAGAAGTGGTGGCAAGCTAATCATTACCGAGCAAAGGGAGCTTGATATCAATGATGCGGAGGGTATTAATGACTATAAAAAACAGCTCCAAAAACGGAAGGCGCAAATCGTAAATCAGGTGAAACAATTAAAAGCTGAGGCAGAAAAAATTAATTTGATACTGGCGAAGCTTGACCCAAACAATTCTATAGAAGAAACAGATGAAAAAGCAGGGCTTTAGTAACCCTGCTCCATCTACTCAGTAATAATTACCTTAGTTTCACCGGTTTCTAAATTCCAATCGACTTGCGCGCCTAATGGTTCAGCTACCCACCGTGCTGGGAGATATGTTCTACCGTCTTCAGCGAATGGCGTTGCTTCCATTTCAATAGATTCACCGTTAACTAATAATGTTTTTGAGCCCAGCGTCAACTGTTCGGTAATGCCACCTATGCTTAAAGTCACTGTTTTTGATACTTCGTCCCACCTAACATCATCTTCGGTAGCACCCAGTGCATAGGCTAAATATCGCACAGGTACATAAGTCCTTTCGTCCTGAATAACAGGTTGAGCGTCCATTGTTTTGGTTTCATTATTTATGGTATATGTCGTACTATTCAAGGAAAAGATTGCTTCTAGCGTTTTTTCGACAACGGGCATAGATATTGGCTTTACGGGATCACTTCTGCCCCTGCTGGTATCATATTCAATATTGAAACAATCAGGCAGGCCAAGGTTTATTTCATGAAGCGCCTGTTCCTTAAACGGGCCGTAGACGTATATAGGGACAGTTGTTCTTTTGTGGGTTATCATGGTCATTTCTGTGTTTAATGGTTCTTGTCGATAGGTATTTGCCACATTACCAAGAACGTAGCGGACAATTTTTTCTAAGGCAAAGTCGAAGGACTTGGGCGAAATAGTGAAGCTGTTTTTGGTTGGGGTAGGATTGCCATTGCTATAAGTATATGTGGTGACAGAGCCTGTTGTGGATACTAGGTTTAGGTCTATCCAGGATGAATTTACATAAACGTTGCTATAAACGCTGTTCACTTCCATCTCTTCAATCTGTTGGTGCATAAACATTATACGGTCATGTATTTCTTCCTGGGTAGCGCCAAAACTTGCGGTTGGTACTGACATTATAATAATTACCAAAGCCAACGCCAGCGCAACTTTCTGTTTCCATATCATAGGCATTCCTCCTTTGGGTAATCTTACCACGGGTAAATGTCAAATGCCATGTCATTAGTTGAGGTTCTTTTATCGCTATGAGCTCAATTTTGCGTGATAGGAGGTGTTAAGAGATGAAAAACCATTGCACGTGTCCACATTGCTGTCAGACTATAGAGATTGAAGCTGAGGGCAGGGTTAGCAACACTGGCAAAGTCCGCTGTGGTATTGATAAAAATAGTGAGGCCGGGCCAACAAACGGTGCCCAGCCCAAAGAAAAAGCTATCGGTGGTAAAACTAAATACTAAGGTAGTCGTTGCTTGAGCCAATCTAATACCTCCCGGTCTAGTTTTCCCCACCATAGCCCTTTGAGTTCTGTAATAAGCAAGTCATCAGTTTCATCAACTGCTTCATATAAGTAATCGAAAATCTCCTTTGCAGGCATAGAAGTTTCAACAAACCAAGCAGATTTTAAAGCATGAGCCCATGCACCGAGGCCTTGAATCCGTTGTATAAGGTCGTCATAATTTTGTCCTGGTTCGTTGAGATCGTAACTTATCATATAAATCGCCAAATTAACACCTCCCTTCCTCGGATTTTCGCCGTGGTAAAGCGAACATTCGACACAAGGGAGGTGTTACCTTTGAAAAAGATTGTCTAACAATAGTGAGTTCGTTAGGGTTGTACAAGTATGGCGGGAAAACGTATTGGAGCGGGAGGATTTAAAATTCCTTGATTATACTACCTTTAATATTTCTGCAGGAATCACACAGGCTTCTTTCCTCACCAATCCAAACAGGAATGGTCAGTCCTAGCCTTCCTGCAATACAGGTTCTGTGCTGGCCATTTGAGAAATCATAATGGCCACACCGATGCCTAACAATAAAAACTGGGTCCATTTCAAAAGTATCATATATTTTGGTTGAGAGTTTTGCGCAGTATTCGTCTTGATTATTTATTTCTAATGGGCATTTTCCAGTCCGAACCTGATAACAAGTATCTTTGGTGAAATGAAATGAAAAAGCCTTTCCTTTTGGAGAGAAGCTCTCAATGAATTCCATCTTTGACAACTCCTTAGGGGTTGTTTTGCATAAGTAGCGCTAAATTGGCGTTATTTTTATGTAAAAAGCAGGCCGGGGCTGAATGTCGGTACGCCACTTTTTGGGGTAACGAGTATTTTTTTGGGAAGGAAGCGCCCTAGCCTGCTAAATTAATCTTTTCATGTGTATCCGGCACAACAGTAGACTGTGTATGTAACTTTACTAGATTTGATTATTAAGGAAAAGGGGACTAAAGTCTTATTATTTAAGGGACTAAATGTTCATGGCTGAAGTGACAAATTATTATATAACTATACAATATACGGGAAATCATCAAATCTAGGAGGTCACTTGATGAGGAAATTTGGGTGCATTGTATTAGCAATATTTTTTTCGTTTTCTATCGCAGTAGCACCAGCTATGGCTGGTAAAGGAAACGGTAAATCCGGAGGTTCAGGTTCAAGTAATAGTAAGTCGAATAAAAGCAAGACACACCATGAGGCGCCAGCCAAGGGTAATAAGGGTAAAGAGAAAGAAAAAAGAGGTAACAATGTCAACACAAAAAAGGACGAACAGAGAGTCCAGATTCGTCAACGCATTGAAGAAAGGAAAGCTCAAGTTGAGCAAAAGGAATTTAAGGACACTGAAAAACATTGGGCAAAGAATGCTATTCAACAGGCTCAAAGTTGTGGTTTAATCAGTGGATATCCCGATGGGGAATTTAAACCGGATGAACCTGTGAGCAATGTTGATGCAATGGTTATGGCAGTTAGAATAGCAGAATTACTAAACGGTGAAGATGTCACTGTGCAGGAAGAGGCTGCTGAGGAAAACCCTGATGAAACTACTGAGGGTCTAGAGGAAGATCAAGCGGAAGATACAACTGTGGATCAAGAGGAAGTTGATGAAGATATAAACGAAACCGAAGAAGAGGTTGACGAAGGCGAAGATGAAGGCACGGCGGAAGAGGATGCCTCACAAGATATCCTTGAGTATGCTGAGGAAGCAGCCCAGAAAGCTGCTGGGCTAAAAATGATAAATATCAATAGGTTCCACAGCCATGTTCAAGCTTCTAGGGCTGGGGCCGCAGTTTTCATAGCTAAAGCATCTGGATTGGAGCCGATGGATGCTTCCGACCTAGGGTTTTCAGATAGTATCTTAATATCTCCTGAAGATGCTGGCTATATCATGGCACTTAAGCAGGAGGGAATAATCAGCGGTACACCAGATGGCAAGTTTAATCCTAACAGTGCTATTACAAGGGCCGAGATGGCGGCAATGATGGCACGTTTAATCGAGGAACAGACTCCTGAGGAAGAAGAGCAAACGGATGAAGAGGAAACAAATGAAGAAGACTCTGCCGTAGATGGAGTTACTGAAGGACAAACGGATGAAAGCGATACTGTTAATGAAACTGATGACAGCGAAGAAAGTACAGATGAAACCGGTGTCGAACAAGATAATCAAGTTACTGAGGACACTCAGGTAACAGAGTAAAAGGATAATGACTTTAACCGGCTTAAAATAACGCCCTTTAGGGGCGTTATTTTTATGCAAAGCAGGCTGGACCGGGGCAGGGGAGCACCGGTCTTTTTTCGGGTTGAACAAGTGTCGTAAGGAGGTTACGAAACGCCCGAAGCCTGCTTTGGTGTATTGTACCATATCATGAAAAGCTTTGGGGGTGGGGGGATGCAAGATGTGCAGTGGTTAGCCAATTTCGGCTTTGCAGCAGTGGTGGCCGGTTATGTGTTGGTGCGGTTGGAGCCAGCGCTAAAGGATCTCAACAAATCGGTTAACCTGCTTGCAATTGTTGTTGCAAAGACCAATGGCGTGGATTATGAGGAAGTGAAAAGGGACTTTATGAATGGGGCGTGACAAGGTGCTTATTGTTTATTCTAAGCACCCAGGGAAGAAATTAAATTCTAGGAGGGATATCATGCTGGAACCAGTAATCATCATGGGGTTGGTAATGGCGACTATGGAATTGGTAAAGACCGCGATACCGGAAGAGAACAAAGAAGTGAGCAAAAAGGCAATGCCGTTTTTGATCCTGCTCCTAGGGGCAGGATTTAATATTTTAAATGCTGGGGTTTTTGGCGATGGTTTCACTGGTCCGGTTGTCCAAGCAGCAGCCAAACAAGGAATTAAGTTCAGTGCTTTGGCGGCCGGGATTTATGGTCTTGGTAAAGCCGCACTGGGCAAGAGTTAAGGAGGGAGTAAATATGGCAAAAATGCATTATCTTTGTGATTTTACGTTGTTAGGCGAAGCCGCGGAACCACCGCGGCTTTCGTATGCCACTCAAATGATTGGGGCCCAGCTGGAATGGCCGGAAACAAAAGGCGAAGGTATCAGCGTCGCTGTTCTGGATACCGGCGTTGACCTGCATCACCCGGACCTCAAACATATTGCCGGTGCTGCTGACATGACTGGCGAAGGGGTCCAAGACAAAAACGGACACGGCACCTGGTGTTGTGGAGCCATTGCCGCCAACGGCAAAATGATGGGCGCAGCTTCGGAGTGCGATTTGTACGCTGTTAAAGTCATGAAGAATGATGGCAGCGGAGAGGTTAAACACATTATTGCCGGGCTTAAATGGTGCCTGGAAAATGATATCGATGTTATCTCTATGTCCCTGGGCGGACCTAAGCCGAGCGATCCGGAATATCACCAGGTGATTAAACAGCTGTACAAAAAGGGCGTTATTTTGGTCACGGCGGCCGGCAACTACGGGGCGATGTTTCCCAGTGACAACACCGTAATGTACCCTGCAGTATGGCCGGAGTGCATTGCCACTATAGCCGTTGATATCCATAAAGACCTGGCACCTTTCAGCTCCCGGGGCAGTGAGGCCGAAATCGGCGCAGCCGGCAAAGATGTCTGGGGCCTCTGGAAAGGCGGCCAGTATGTCAAGGTATCCGGTACCAGTATGGCCACCCCCTGCCTGGCCGGGGCAGTGGCATTGCTTCAGGCGAAAGCAAAGTTTAGACGGGGCAGTAAAATGGACCCGGACACTTTGCGCTGGCTTTTGCAAATGTATGCCGAGGATCTCGGGGCTCCTGGGAGAGACCGTAAGTTTGGGTTTGGTGTTTTCAGTTTTGGTCGTTTTGACCAGCCCGATTCCCCGGGTGTTGAACTAAAATTCAAGGTGGGCAGTACACGGTACTGGAAAAACGGTGAAGAGAAGCAGGCCCATATTGCACCGTTTATCAAAAGCAGCAGGGCCTTTCTTGGTCTGCGTGATGCCGGAGAGGCTCTTGATTGCCAGGTGGACGGTAGCAACCTTCCCTTTATCACTGTTAAGAGGTGATACCATGAAAAAAGTATTTATTTGTGCAGGACATGGCGGCCGTTACACCGGCGCCGTGTCTGCTAATGGAAAATATATTGAGAAGGACAATAATCTGGCCATTGCCAGGGCCATCCATGGCAGGGAAATAAATGTGCCTGGAGTTGTATTTACGTATGCCCGGTTGAAGGATATCCATTTCAGTAATAACCTTATGGACGATCTTATCCATCGTTGTCACATGGCTAACCAAAGCGGCGCTGATATTTTTATAGCCATCCACCAGAACGCTGATATCCACCAGAAGGGATATGGTGCTGAAACGTTCAGCTTGGCCGAGGTTGGCGAAGGTCGTAAAATTGCCACAGCAGTGCAGAAAAAGATGGTGGTAAATACAGACCTCTATGACCGCGGTATTAAGACCGCCAATTTTGTTGTGCTCCGGGAAACTGCCATGCCGGCGATCTTGGTGGAAGCCGGGTTCGTAGGTGGCGATCCTGAGGAGGCAAGGTATGTTTCACAGCAGGGGACAATCAGTAAAATTGCGGAAGGAATATTGATGGGCCTGTGTGATTACCTGGGGGTTGAGTACGGTTATAAACCAAAATGGAGCCCACAGCAGGAAGTTGATAGGCTTGTAGAAGATGGGGTTATTAATACCCCGCGTGATCATAAGCAGCAGGTTAGCTGGGGAGAGTTTGCCACTGTATTGAACCGTGCCAGGGATGGCAGGATTATCTTGTGTTAGGTTTACCCGGTCCGCCCGGGTAATAAAGATATATAGTACTTTACTAAAATTAAATGTACGAACGGAGGGAAGCCTCCCGAAAATCACTTTGCCCCGGCCATGATGGTTGGGGTTTTTTTGTTTGCCTGTTTATAAAATGAAATTACTTGATACTAATATAAATAGAAGATAAAAATTTCTAAGGAGACCATAACATGAACAAAGTCTCTATTCCTCGGAAAGCTCATCCGCTGGTAAAAGAAATATGGGAAAAGGAAATTATGACCATGAAAGAGGCAGTACAGTTTATGTGGAGTATAGGAGTAAACCCTAGGGGTATTGGCGGGTTGAGTAAAAATGACCGCATAAAATGGGTAAAGGATACAAAAAGTTGGATATTGGGCCCCAGAGCGTATGATTATTAAAACTGTTTTGCCCCGGCCTTGTGCCGGGGTTTTTTATTTTGTAATCCGTAAGATACTAAAGGCAAATTAGAATGGAGGTTTTACGAGTGGCGGAATCAAAAGCTTATAATAGAAAGAAGAAATCCCTCTATCGATGCCCGGCACATGTTAGGAGAAGATGATTAATGGGTTGTTGTAATACGCCCTCGTTTAAAAGTTTATGCTTTCTTTGAAATATTTTTACCATCATTGGCAGGATTTGCATTATATGCACAAGAAGAAGATAAAGCATGTAAAGTAATGCATTTGCCTATATTATTTATCAACAAAAAAATCTATGGAGAGTTGCAAGGTAAAATATTTAATAATTGGGCATAAATGTAAATTGGGGAGGATCATTTATGAGCTCAGAGCAACGATCGAGACTAATAAAAAATGCTATTATTGAAAATACAAGATATTTAACTGGTAGCTATACATATAAAGCTTATAGATATATGCAAGAAAAAAATATTATAGAAAATGATAAAATATATTATAGGGATGAGGAAAACTCAAAAATAGATTATAAAAAAACAATTATTGCAAATTTTGATAATGATAGACAGGTGATGCTTGATTTTTTTGATGAGCATGAATATATCAAGCCATATAAATATGGAGTAGTCAAAAGTTTTGACATTGATTACGATAATTTAAATAAAAAGCTTGATGAATTAGTTGATAAATCAGTAATCAGTATAGAGCCACGTAAGTATGATAGCCAGTTTAGTAATCCAAGGTTGGTTAAGGATGATGAATTGTTTAGTATAAAATTTTCATATGCTATTGGCACAAGAGCCGATGAGGCTGACTGGTTTGCATATCCTATCATTTTAAATATTTGCCCAAAGAATGGCTTTATGTTAATATCATTTGATTCATTCCCATATATATATTATACAAGAAAAGACTTTTATCAGTATATTGCAAGGTCGGTTGTGAATTGGGTAGAGGAAAAATTGGGAGTAAAAACAATTGAAATTAAGTTATTAGAAATGGTTAATGATATTATAAACATAAAAAACAATAATGAAAATTGTTTTAATGATGTTAAGGAATATGTTCGTGACGGTTATGACAAACGTGGTGGCAGATTTAGGTTAACTGCTGATGATGATGATGAAATGTCTTTTCTAGATCAACTAAAAAAAATAGCGGAAAGTTTATCTACTGAAAGTGATAAGAATAAACTGCGAAAATTAATTTATGATATCTCAAATAATATGTATTTTGTAGAAAGAGGTCTTACCTGGAAGAAGTGTAATACTAAGAAGGTAAATATGACAATGACTTTTAGAGATAACTTTATTCCGAATGAAATGATCTTAATTCATTTTTATAAAAATAAATGGGATAAAGAAAGGATTATATATGGAATCGAATATATTATTAACTATAAAAAAAAGATTGGAAGCGGAACTGGAGGCTCCAAGCAAGTTGGTTGACAAATTTGTAGAGTTGCTTGGTGATTTTGAAAAAGGCGACTATTTGTATTACGGGTACTTTAAAAATGAAATAAATATAACTGATGAAGATTTTGTTGTTATGACAAATGTTCTTATTAGAATGGGAATTGTGGAAAAGGTTTATAAACTTTTTTGTCCCGAATGTGGCGAGATATCTAGGACCTTATATTATGACATAAATGAAATAAAAACTGCAGATATTTGTGAGAAATGTGACAACGAATTGGTTGGTCCAGATGAATCATATAAGTATATAGTTGTGTTTTTTAGGTTGGTATAATAAATGAATAACATTAATGAAGGCGATTGTATAACCTTGGAAATGTATGACCAAGCATTAAAAGAACATCATGATCAGATGCTAAAAATGAAGGATAAAGACATAGATAAATTGCTTAAAGCTATTGATAAATTGGAAAAAATGAGCAGACAAAACAAAAAATTAATTGGCAGTCTTTTAGAGTATATAGCTTATACATTGTTCAACCAAGAATACTTTGATGTTAGCATAAATGAAAGAACTGGTGCAAACGAAATTGATTTGTTAATAGAATTGTCCATTACTGGATGTAGAATTATTGATGAAATATCATATTATAATGATTTTCCAAAATCAATTATTGTTGAGTCAAAAAACTTAAATAAAAAAATTGATATTACCTATGTTGGAAAATTAAAATCTCTGATGGATGTCACGAGTGTCAAGTTTGGAATTTTTATTTCCTACAAAGGATTGGCAGGTCGGGGCCGTAAAAGTTGGTATGGTGCAAAAGGTTTTACGAAAATGATAGCAGTATCAGAAAAGGAACTAAAAGATAAATGCATAATTATCGATGTTACTATAGAAGATATTAAAAAATTTCTTAAAACTGACCCGAATCTTTTAAAATTTCTAAGAAAAAAGAGAGAAGATTTAATTAAAGACGTTGACAGGGATTTTCAATATATTACCAAGCACCCATTGGAAGTAAAGTTCAAATACATAATTGATAAATAAATTAATAGAGTGAGTAATAAATGAGAGTTAATGAGCATACGTGCTATAGATAAGAATGAACTTAGAGAACATCTAAATGTTGATGTAACGAAGGAATATAAGGGATTTGTCGTTTATTTTACAAAAGTGGATTTTTTTGTTTTTAAGCATGAAATAGACTCTCCACTTAAAGTAACTCTCATATCATATTACCGGTAAAGATACCGAGCAATCAGCGAATATGGTACTAGCCCCGAATAATATTCACGTGTTGTAAACATCCTCGTTCCTGGGAGCGGCCCGGGGTAATGCAAAAGAGAAAACTTTTGCCAAAGAGCATAGCTGCATTATTCCTTCGGATTCAGGTGGTTGTTTGCACTTTTTTAATGGGAAAAAATAGCACCGTTTTCCGTCGGGGGTTAACAGCGGCATAACAGTGGAAGGGGTCCGGTTGTTATCCTGGCCCGGGCGGAGTAATATTCACGGGATCCGGAAATTTTATTGATAATTTAAAAGAGGTTTGCCAGGTCAGCCTTAGCGGTGCGGAAAAATCTGAGAAGACGGGTTGGTACGGCAGGCGGCCCAGTATTCTTCCAGTTTACAATGACGGGCTAAATACTAGGAGGGATTGGCGAAGTCATTAGGCGTAACAGATACTGCCAACAGGTTAATATTGGATGTTTTTATAAATTTACCGAACCCTCTTTGCACCTGTTAAATGAGAGATAAACAGGTATGCAAAAATCGGACATCCTTTTTGTCTTTAAAAGGAATTTACATATCTGTATCATACACTATATAGTGTGATAAATGGTAACAAATAAGGCGTCGCCCAAACGTCGCCCAATAACACAAAAAAACGCCCAAAATTGAAAGTTTAGCCTCGTTCATAAAAACCACGAAATGCTTGTCATTACTGGCTTCGACCGAGATCTCTCACTGGCTTAAAGAAATGCTTGAACGCACTCGTAATGCGAAGGCTAGGGGTTAACCAGTTACAGCTTAATCCAACCTACCTCAAGGAATACGGGTTTTTGAGTTTTTGAAAAGGCTCAAAACGCAAATTAATGTTAATCTTGATTTCACATCCATTTCACAAAAAATAAGTAAAAATGTGAAATGGCGTGATAATATCTGGCAGCCATATAATTCCAACACCTTGTCATTACAGGCTTTTGACAGCTTATAATAAAATTTGATAAGCTTGGAATACGACTCGAAATCGAGTTGGCACTAACACTGCCACGTGGGTTCGAATCCCACTCTCTCCGCCAGAATATAATAGAGACAAGGGCTTCTCATGTTTAATGATGAGATGCCCTTGTTTTTTTATGGCGGATTTCGGTAGCAACACTATCTTACACCTCAGGACACTGCTCAAGACATCCTGGAGCAGAAAGAGATTTTAACCCTTAGCGGCACATTAAAGACCCGATTTCAAGTTTTTTGAGGTTGTTTAGGTTTTTCAACCATTACCGTTGAATGTTCATTTATAGGGATAAGTCTTAACCTTAAAGTCTTGCGACAGCGGTTAGCGTAAGAGCCCCAATCACAGCCGCCGATTGCCTTTCATCAGCCACCTCAGCGGTCAGTACGTATGTTACCTCCTGTGAATTAGAAAAGCCCGTATCGACATGTGCAAATGAAGTTACTTTGTTCTTGTCAAAATCACTGCTGTCCTCCACACTGAAAATTAATTCACCTGTAACGGGAGCGCCGCGCCATAGTTTAAAAACAACATCAGTTATTAGAAAAGCGATACCAGGTTTCGTAATCAGCCACCCGGCTGTGCCTCTTAAGACTACTTCATCATTGGTACTAACTCCAATATTAATCAATGCAATTGGTTGAGGCGTGGTGGTGATGGGTATTGAAACGCTTCCAACCGTATTGTCAGGTAATGTGTAGTAACTGAATACCGGACTAACCTGTGGGTAAATTGCAGCAGTCACCGTCAGCGCGCCGACAACCTCGGCCGAGGTTCCAGTATCGGTTGTTTCGGCAGTCAAGACATAAACGACATCCTGTTCTGAAGTAAAACCGGTGTCTACGCCGCTAAAGGTTGTTACTTTGTTCCTGTCAGCAACAAACTCTCCGTCTAAAACTACAGACTCTCCGCTATCTAAAACGCTCACGACCAACTCACCTGTAAATGGTGCGCCACGCCATATCTTAAATAAAACTTTTGATAAACGCGATTGGGCCGTCCATCCTACGGTGGCCCTTAAAAAAACAGTATCATTGGCGTTAACTCTGGTTAAGAGGGAAGATAAAGGTGTCGGCGTTGTGGTAACGGGGATTAAGGCACCTCCTACCGTGTTGTTGGGCAGTGTGGTAAAGAAGAATCCCCTGTTGGGCATATCCAGTTCAAGTGGCACGGAGGTAAAGGTAAGCCCTCCGATGGCCTGTACTGCGGTGCCTGCACCGGGCAATTCGGCGGTAAGTACGTATGTTACATCCTGTGGTCTGGTAAAGCCAGAATCTACGCCGGAAAAAGTTGTGACTTTATTGCGATCAAAACTGCTTTCGCCGCTGTCCTTCACGCTTACTACCAGCGAACCGGTTACCGGTGCACCACGCCAGATTTTAAAAATAATTGGTGTATAATTGACACTTTGGCTTTTTGCAGTCCATCCTACAGTTGCCCTGAGCGAGACAGCTACATTGGCTTTTGCTCTCACCGTTAATGCAGCCAGAGGAGTGGGGATCCCGAGAATGGGAACCGCAGCGCCACCTGTAACATTGTTGGGAAATGCATAAAAATTCAAACTACCATCTGACATAAATAGATCACTTCCCTATATTTTTACAATATAAGTATGTATTTATGCCATAATATGACACAAAGATAGAGCAGTATAGTGGGTAAAGAGAAAAATAGAAGGAATTTGATTTTGCCCCGGCAAATATACCGTTATGAAAATGTTATAAGAAGGTTATAGGATATTGATAATAATGTGTTATTATTATTCTGTTGCACTTATATTAACTTTGGGAGTGGTTTTTTGGCCGGCGAAAACGTGCACCGGATAGAGATGGACGGCAAGGAGATAATTCTTCTGGGGACAGCCCATGTTTCCAAAAAAAGTGTTGATGAGGTTAAAGAGTTAATTCAGGCAGAAAAACCAGATACTGTTTGTGTAGAGTTGTGCCAGTCCCGGTACCAGGCTGTTACTGATGCTGACAGGTGGAGGAATACTGACATATTTAAGATTGTTAAAGATGGCAAAGCCCTGTTACTGTTGGTTAACCTGATGGTGTCCTCTTACCAGAAAAAGCTGGCCAAGCAGTTTGACATTCAACCTGGCCAGGAAATGATCCAGGGGATTGAGTCGGCCAATGATGTTGGGGCCACCCTATGTCTGGCCGACCGGGATATTCAAACCACCATGCTGCGGTTATGGCGAAGTATGGGCCTTTGGGGAAAACTGACACTGTTTTATCAAATTATAGCAAGTATGTTTGTCAGTGAAGATATAAGCGAGGAAGAGCTGGAGAAAATGAAGAGCGAGGATATGTTGACCTCGGCCTTAAATGAGTTATCTGAGCATTCTCCCCAATTCAAGTCTGTTTTAATAGATGAAAGAGATAAATACTTGGCCCAGAAAATTAAAACGGCCCCGGGAAACAAGGTGGTGGCTGTTTTGGGAGCCGGCCATGTTCCCGGGATTAAGCAAGAGCTGGCCCATGACCACGATTTGGAACAGCTGTCTGTGATGGCACCTGCTTCCAAAATGATAAAAATAATGGCCTGGGCCATACCGGTGCTTATACTGGGCTTAATTGCCACTACTCTTTCTGTGGACAGGTCCGCGGGCATCGACCAACTTGTAAGCTGGATTCTTTGGAACGGTTCCTTGTCCGCCTTAGGCGCTTTAATTGCCCTTGGTCATCCCCTCTCCATACTGACGGCATTTATAGCTTCACCCATTAGTTCTTTAAGTCCCCTCCTGGCAGCCGGTTGGTTTGCTGGTCTTACAGAGGCACTGGTGAGAAAGCCAAGTGTGCAGGATTTCGAGAACATTTCCGAGGATGTATTGTCGCTCAAGGGCTTTTGGCGTAACAAAGTGACTCATGTGTTGTTGGTGGTTGTTTTGACTAATTTGGGCAGCTTAATTGGTACTATGATAGGGGGAGCAGATGTAATCAAAAAATTTATAAATGTTTTTTTTGGTTAAGTATCATCTGTACGAGGAATCCGCCAGAAAGGATAAAAACCAAGGAGCTATCGTTAAAATTTAAGTGGTATAAAAAAATGAAATAATTTTCACTAAAGAGGGCTTATATAATCTTTATCCCTTAGATAACTGATAACCTTTGCTGCACTTTCTTCAACGGTTTCCCGGTCAGTTCGCAGTTCTATTTCCGGGTTTACCGGGGGTTCATAAGGGTCAGTTATACCGGTGAATTGGGGTATTTCTCCGGCAACAGCCCTAGCATAAAGACCTTTTATGTCTCTGTCCCGGCATACTTCCAAGGGGGCATTGACATATACCTCAATAAAATTACCGATAAGTTTCCGGGCTTCTTTTCGGGCTTTACGGTAGGGCGATATGAAACTACATAAGGTGATAACCCCGTTTCTGGTAAGCAGGGAAGCCACAAAACTATTGCGGTAGATATTTTCGTTCCGGTCTTCTCTGCTAAACCCCAGGTCACGGGTAAGGTACGTCCTGACCATATCCCCGTCCAGCCTTTCTACACGGGAGTTTTCTTTTTTCAAGAGTTCTTCTATCTTTTTGGCCACAGTAGTTTTTCCGGCTCCGCTAAGACCGGTAAACCACACGGTTACGCCTTTTGGGTCTGTCATAATGGTGTTTCCTTTCTGTTTTTCGGCAGGGTGCCTGCATGTAAAAGGTGCTCATGTTTGCAGGATACGCAGAATACTAAGAGTAGTCTAATATTTATATATAAAGAGTTCAATAGTTCGACATAATATTGATGTTTAAAAGCAAAGCTGATTTTGGATGTTCATTGCCCCCTTTCTTCCAAGGGGGATTTTTGTTCTAAAAAAACGAAACCCCGGAATGTTTTTGTCTATATATTATGTAAAGGCAGGAAAAAATGATGAATTTAGGGAAATTAATAGAATAAAGTCTTGAGCCAGGGGATGAAAAATGGATAATAAGGTATTAAAGCTTGCTACCAACAATAACTTGGCACCCATACTGCTGAAGACGAAGATGCATATACCTAAAACCCGCCAGACGGTTATTTCCCGCCCGCGTTTAATGCAGGAACTGGACCAAGGGTTTAAAAATAAGTTGACAGTGATAACTGCACCGGCAGGTTATGGTAAAAGTACCCTGGCGGGAGAATGGGCCAACAAAGGTGATTTTCCCGTGGCCTGGGTTTCATTAGACTACGGTGATAATGATTCCCTTCGTTTTTGGAATTATGTGATTGCTTCTTTGGAGATAGTTAAACCGGGTATTTCTGATCGAGTTCAGAGTACTTTGCGTTTGGTTAATCAATCACCGGAGGTATTTATCACTGTTTTAGTTAATGAATTATGTAACGTTTCGCATGATTTCTGTCTTATATTGGATGATTATCATGCTGTCAAAGATGATTTTGTTCACAACAGTCTTTCTCTTTTAATAAAATATTTACCTTCCTGTATGCATATTTTAATTAGCACTCGGACCAAACCTCCCATTCCCTTTTCCAGATTTTTAATTGCCGGAGAATTAATAGAATTAACCTTTAGGGAATTAAGATTTACCACATATGAAATATCAAATCTTTTCAAACAAAAAGACGTTGAGCTTAATGGGGAAGAGATAGAGCGGCTTGAATTCAGCACCGAAGGATGGCCGGCCGGGCTACAGGTTATTGCTTACTCTTTATGCCATAATAAAAACAAAAAAGGTTATATGTCTATATTAGATATGAATAACCAGCATATTGTTTCTTATTTTGCAGAAGAAGCTTTCCATATGTGGCCCGAAAGTATAAGGGGCTTTTTGTTGCAGACATCAGTATTAGAGCAACTGACTTGGGAATTGTGTGAGGCTGTAACCGGGCGGAAAGATGGCCGTTATATATTGAATGAGCTTGTTGAAAGCAGTGCCTTTATAATAGCTTTGGATAGCGAGGGAAACTGCTTTCGTTATCACCATCTTTTTCGAGAGTTTTTATACGGGTATTTGTTGGCCGAAAAAAAATATAATTTATTGACGCTACACCGGTTGGCCGGAGAGTGGTACGAGAATAACGGTGACATACCGGAAGCAATAGATCACTTTTTAAAAAGTAACGATTATGTTAAAGCCGCTAAACTAATTCAGAGTAAATGGGCATATCTGATACAGTGTAAAGATATGAAAACAATGTCAGACATGATTGAAGCTTTGCCCTGTGCTATTGTTGAGGAGAATCCCGAACTGTGTCTGCTTCATGCCTGGACATTGGCTTTATCTAATAGTAAGTCTTTTTTCTATAGCATGGAGCAAGCAGGAAAAAGACTTGATAAGGCCGAGGAGCTATGCAGGGGAAGTAATTGCAAGCTTTCGCAAGAAGCCTGCAGCAGGTTGTTAGGCGAAATTGCCATGGCTCGCGCTAAAATAAGTTCGCCCAATATACATGAAATGCTTGCTCATATGAGAGTAGCAGACCGTCACCTTCCTGAGGGAAGTTCTTTAGTGCGGTCTGATGTGCAAATAAACTTAGGACTTCCCCAGTTGTTGAGGGCCAGGTATTTACAGCGGCGCGCCGGTGAATTGCAGCAGGCGGCAGCTTGTGTACAGGAAATGCAAAAGATAATAGACAGAATCGGTCAGGGCAGTTTAGCCGGGTGGAGTTTAGAAGTAAACGGGGAATTAGCTTATGAGTTTAATGACCTGGAAGGAGCAAACCGCCTCTTGTTGAGTAGTATGAGGGAAGCCGAAAAGACAGGAGAGGTTGGAATCGTAATCCCGGGTATGCTAAACCTGGCGCGAACAAGTCTTGCCCGGGGTATGATGGATGAGGCTTTTGAATTGCCCGAGGAGGCGGAAAAGAAGGCGCAGGAATTTAGTGTTCTTCACTGGTTGCCTGTGATAGACTCTTTTAAGGTACGACTTGCTTTGGAAACGGGTGATGCAGGCTATATTAGCCGGTGGGAGAAAGAGAATAACTTAGTTATTTACGACCGGTTGAGTGAAGGGATAGAATATCAATTAATTACGTTGGTGCGGGTCCTGCTTTTTGAAGGTAAGTTGGACAGGGCAATGTTGTTACTGTCTCGTCTTCTGGATTTTGCAGAAAATGAGGAGCGTATACTCAGCACGGTAGAAATTTTAAACCTGCAGGCAATTGCTTACCGGGAGCAGGGAAAGGCAGAAAAAGCCATAGAGTCTCTGGAAAGGTCTCTGGCACTGGGGGAAAAGGACGGTTGCCTGCGCATTTTTATTGATGAGGGAAGGTCCATGGTTAAATTGCTTGAAACTTTAACCAAGCGACAAGGTGAAGTAATTCAAAGCAGCGAGGGGAAAGTTTCATCCTCGTATGTGAGTAAGCTGCTCAAACTGACCAAGGATTTTGTTCTCTCTACGGTTTCTAATTCCGGGGAACAAGATTCGCAAAGGCCGATAAAGGTACTCACCGAGAGGGAAACCGAGGCACTGCGTCTGCTTGCGGAGGGGTTAAATAACAGTGAAATTGCTCGGAAGATGGTTGTATCGGTGAATACAGTTAAAAGTCATACCGCTAACATATACAGTAAGCTGATGGTAAAAAATCGTGCCCAGGCGATAAAGAGAGGGCGGGAATTGGGCATAATTTAGATGTATACATTACCGGGGTATCCCCCGGTAATATCTTTATAAAGGCAGAAAAAAAGCTATGACACGCTGAAAAGCGTGTCTTTTTGTCGAAGTTTTGAGGTTTGGTACTTCATTTAGTACTTTGGGGTGATACCTTTTATTGCGTGCCAAGATATAATAAAAAAACCAACATAGTGAAAAGATAACAGAAATTTTTAACTAAGAAGCGTGATACATTACAATTTTAGTTGTATAAAAAGGTACTCATGTTTGCAGGATACTGAAAAAGGTTACTTAAACAGCTCAATGTTTCTATCATTATGGTGAGGTCGATAATTAGCAAGAAAGGAGACTTTTTATGAGTGTAGCAGATTTAAAAGCTTTTGGTAAAAAAGTTGTAGAGAACGAGGAATTAAAAAAGAAAGCTAAACAAGTAGGCATGGATAATATTGAAGGAATTATTGCTTTGGCCAAGGAAAACGGGTTTGATGTAAGTAAAGCGGATTTTGAAGCTGCTGCTAAAGATTTAAAATCTTCTGATGAGCTGAGTGAAGATGATTTGGAGCAGGTGGCCGGCGGATTTATTACTGTAGCAGCAGCTGCTGCTGTAGTAGGTGCAGGTGCAGGAGTAGCCTCTACAACTTCATCAGGCGGCTGGTAAGCTTTTTTGTTTTTAAGTAGTTGGATACACCCAATCTTATTTTATTATTGATCAGTTACTTGATGTTATCGACTTCACCATATTTTTTCTAAATTTACTGGAAAAGGATTATACAATGAGTAATAAACATACGAATAACTATAAAAAAGTACTTGATGCATTCACCCGGGACGAGCTACATTACATATCACAAGTTAAACGCTTTTTTGAGTGGTATGAAGGGGATGCCGATTTTAGAACGGCTGTCAATGCAGGTAGGATTAATCCCAAACAGCAAGAACGCATGAAACAAATTGGTATTGATTTCCATACAAAGGAAATGGCTTTGCTCTGGAAGAACCCTGAAATCATCACTGAGTGTACCTGCCAAACGCATGAAGATATTCCGGCAGAACATGTTGAAATGCTAAAGAATTATCCTCTTATGGAACTCTGGTTCAGATTTATCCGGCACAAGAAAACACAATTCAGGGAAGCATGTGCACAACGCTTCCCGGTGCTAAACACCAGATTTGATAACTGGCGCAATAGGCATATCGCTTCTGCCCAAAGTGAACTCGGAGCATATAACCAGTTTATTGATCATCCTTCCCTGGCCATTGAATTATGTGACGGCTGCAGTGTCCAATGCTGGTTTTGTGCATTTAGCTCTAACAAACTGCAAAGCACATTAGATTATAATAATAACAAAGATTTTTTCCGGGGTATTGCCCAAGTCTGTACCGATATTTTCGGTGGTCAAGCCGCAGGCATGGCTTTGCTCTATTATGCTACAGAACCTTATGATAATCCTCATTATATAGACTACATAAAAGATTATGACGATATTACAGGGTCGCCTGTTTGTACAAGCACTGCAGTCGGCACCGATAAAAAATGGATTGATGATCTGCTTGCCTATTACCGGCCAAGGACTTTACCCTGGCCCAGGCTAAGTGTGCTGTCCACCAAAATGCTGCATAAAATTCACGACAATCATTCTCCTGATGAATTAAGAGATGTTTCTCTGCATATGCAAATGAAGGACAGTGAACGGGAAAAGGTCTCAGGAGGACGCATTTTTTCTCAAAAAGATGATATGCGACAACGTGACAGCACAAACTATTTGCAGGATGCTGTACCGCAGGGGACAATTGCCTGTGTTACCGGATTTTATATTAATCTGGTTAGAAAGGATATCAAACTGGTCAGTCCTTGTTATACTTCAGAGAAGTGGCCTTATGGTTATCGTGTCTTTGATGAAGCCTCTTTTGATACAGTTGAGGATTTTCGCAATACTGTCCTGGAAATGATTGAACGTAATATGCCGGATACACCACCGGCGCATATGACGCTTCGATTAAGGGATGATCTTATTTGCAAGCCACTGGAAAACGGTTTTGATCTGATATCCCCCAATCAAATCCATCATTTTCAAAACAAGAGTGTTTTTAAGGCTCTGGGTGAGCTATTAATGAACACACCTGTTAGCTATCAGGATGCCGGTGATATTTTAGTGGATAAGTACAGACAGGATCCTTTTGCGGTACAAGCTGTACTAAAATATTTGTTTACTAATGGCTTTTTAGATGAAGCCGGGCTCAATACTTGAGATCCAAACATGGGAATAATATGATGAATAATGTGAGCACAAAAGATAGTTTAAAAGTAGATTTAAATACAATATATAAAGATATGCCTGAGGAGCTTTTAGAACGGGAAGGCTACCTGAGGTTGGCCGCGGTTACGGCACTGCTTCCGGTTGAACTCTCCAACTTCTGGGGGTTGGAGTGCAGGTTGCATACAGCCGACCCGTTGGCTGATGTTTTGTTTGAGATCAAAAACAGATCTTTAGGCCAGAAACTTCTTGCCGGCCATAATCCTTCCAGTTTGGATGCTCTGTGCGCAGAACATTCTGTCTGGCGTGAAATGCGTACTTTTGCCGGCCAATGGGCTCATGAGGCAAACATATTAAATAAGCACATTTGCAATTTGTGGCTGGAATTTGATACAGAACAACTAACCTCGCACGATTTTGCAGCACATCTCATTCGTAATCCTTCTGTTTTTCTGGGCCTGCGCAGTAAGGAATTATCCAGGCCGGAACGTGCGGAAATACTACATTACGCATCTGATCTACTGCACATTCCGGGTTTTCTTTTAGCAGACCTGCAATCTTTTATGAATAGCATACCGCCTGCGGGTCAATTGTTTCAGTTAGGTTCAATGCTGGGCAGGCCCAGCAGGGATATCCGGGTTTGTGTGAATCAACTGCATCCCGAGGTCATTCCCGTTTGGTTGTCTGATGTTGGCTGGAGGGGAGACAAGCTTGCTTTATCGGAATTTTTGCACAGGTTGACCCCATTGTTGCGGGCTTTGGCTATTGACCTAAACCTTACGGAAGATGGCCCGGCCTCAAAAATTGGCATTGAGTGCTATATGGACTGGGATAATGAAAGTCCCGAGCAGTGGGCAGTATTGCTGGATTTGATGCAGGAGTTCGTACAGTGTCATCCCGGCAAACGTAAAGGATTGCTGCAGTATCCGGGGGCAGTCCCTCTGCCTGCAAAACGCAGGGAAACATCCGATAATGCCCTGTGCTTGTCTTTATTCAAAATGATTCATCATATCAAACTGGGCTGGGACGGCGGTTGTCCTACTGATGCCAAGGCATACTTGGCCGTTTATAGACCGGGTATACATTTTAACAGTAAGTGGTTTATTCAATGAACTGGAGGATGAGATGAAAAAAGTCCTTTTCATTAACCCGCCGGTGGTCTGTGTCAATGAATGCCAGCAAGGCTGGTATTCATTTGCACATCCCACAAGTATTTTAAAACTTATCGCCTGGCAGCAACAATTGGGCCATCAAGTGGCCTTTATTGATTGCATGGATTATGCAGTCAATAAAATTACTTCATTACAATTTTATAAAAAAATGCCCCTTGGTACTAATAATCTTAATTTGTATATTGATACGTTCATTCTGGGCAAGCCCATGTCCTGGCTGGAGCAGGAACTGCAAAAACAGGACCCGCCTGAAGAAGTCTGGATTTCCTGCCACATGACGTTTAATAACGAATTGGCACATCAGGTAATCCGCACTGTGAGCACGGTTTTCCCGGAAGCTTTACTCCTTTTGGGAGGAAACTATGCTACGCTTTTCCCGGAGCATGCTCAACAAAAAAGCAAAGCACTCATACATGGCGGACTTATCCCTGAGGCCAAGACGCTTTTCCCGGACTATTCATTATTTAAAGCACCCCTGGAGTATATTGTGTTTCAATTGGATTTGGGGTGTGAAAATAATTGCTCCCACTGCGTAAACAGTAAACTGTTCAAAGAAGTTGTCAGATTTGATGTGCAGGCTCTTGTTGACGATCTCCAACAAAAAAAAGAGTTATATGGAGTAATAGATTTTATTAATATCGACCCCAATGTAGCCAATTATGATCTGGAAGATTTTTTAAGGGCATGCATTGAAAAAAAATTGGAGGCGAACCTCTATTTTTACGGTGGGATTCAACCGGATAAAGTGACCGGCGGGCTGGCTGAATTGATGAAAGAAGCAAATGTGCGCGGTATGACTTTGCCCAGGGAATTAGAAAAAGAAACAAATGCTCAAATACAAAAAAGTTACGGCGCCGAACATTTTCACAGAGCGGTAGAAATATTTCAAAAAAACGGTTTTAATCTTTCCGATTTTCATTGTTCTTTTCCAGTTGGCTTTAAAGATGACTGCTTAATTGATATTGCATCCATCATTAAAGAAATAAATGATTTGGGTGCAATTGCCGAGATAGCTCCGGTGGCCTTAATTCCCGGTACAGCGGAATACGATCGCCATTCTATGCTGCTTAAGGGAAAATCATTGGAAGAACTCAATTGGGCCTTGTGGCCGGCTCTGGATACTGCAGAACAAATCTTTGCCCATGCTCAGCTTTACAATGCCGCGCATGGAAACAGGTTCAAGAGACCATGGGATTCGGATATTTTTGCTCCTTAGAGTGCGGAAGGTGAATTATTATTTATGAAAGATATTATCTTAGTGAATTTGAATACCCTGATATTTAATGATCGACAAAACTGCAACATGGGATTGGCTTCTATTGAAGCCTATCTACAAAGCCACGGCGTTAACTGTAGAGTGATTAATCACAACCAGGTTGACGAATATAAGGATTCATCTCCTGTGTTTGCTTTTTCTGTTTCTGATTTTTCCTATGAATTTGCCGCATATTGGACTGATAAACTGCAGGACAAAATGATTATATGGGGCGGTTGGACTGCATCGGCCCTGCCGGAATGGCTGCTGCAAAAAAATCCCGGTATAGATTATGTAATCATGGATGAAGGGGAAAAAAGGTTATATAAGCTGCTGAAATCATGCGACGAACCGGAATTATTTGCTCAGTTGGACGGAATTGCCTACCGGGATTTCGACAATAAGATTCAAATACGGCCTCCGGCTGCCTATTTAAATATGGATGATCTTCCATATCCGGGAAACCTTGCTGTTATGAATGATCTAGTGTTTATTGAGCTTTCCCGTGGTTGTTACGGCAAGTGTAAATACTGCCAGGAAAATTCCCGCATGCGCTTTAAGACTGCAAAACGCATCGCAGAAGAAATTGAACACTGGATAGATAAAGGTTATGACCGTTTCAATATCGGTAATGCCAACTCGTTGACCAATGGGAAATTATTGGCCGGCGTTCTGGATGAAATTGAATACCGCCAACTTTATATTCAGATTGCTTTAGTTGGCCGTCCTAACGATGTATTACGTAATCAGCAGGTGCTGGAAAGATATTTTGCAAGCAGGTATATAGATCTTATCTTTATAGAAATCGGTATTGAAGCTAACGCTCAACGTTTGTTGGACCTTCTGGGCAGGACAACAACACCCCAGATCAATGAAAAGGCCACCCAAACACTTTGTAAGCTCAAAACAAACTATTCATCCAGTGTAAAGATTAATGCCAACATCATTTTGTTTTCGCACTTTGAGATGACAATACATGAGCTGATCGATAATATTCGCTTTTTGGCTGTTTTTGGAGCTTCCAGGGACGTTTTTTCTACCCATTTATACGGCCTGGCCGGTACCGCTATTTGGCAGGAAATGGAGCAACAGGGTTTCACCAAGCAAGAACGCTTTGCCTTGGAGATTAGGGAATATCCATTTACAGACAGGCATGTGCATAAGCTGCACCAAAAGTTGGTTCAAGAACCAATCAATAATATGCTTCACTCAAGCCGGGCTACTGTACAAGATATGCAAAAAATACAGCATCACTGCCATGACAAACTTGTAGATTTTTATCATTTACCGGATATTTATAAAGCGATTATGGAGTATCTGGAAGTTGATTAGCGTGAACAGAAACTCCATCAAAGCTTTAATCATCAGAAAAGAGAAGTGTTTATTATGCCTAATATTAACAGTCTTTTGGTTCATTCTATAATGGCGTGCAGAAAAGGAAGATACTTGCCGGTACCACTGGCTGAACAAGACGGCAATGTATCTTGTCGGAAATTAACAGAATCATTTATTAATAATTCTCTGTCGTCAGCCGATCAGGAAGTATACAAAACAATTATACATCTTATCGGACTGGGCACTAATCTGCGCCGGCAGACATTATTTATAGATTCCCGGGAGGCCTTCAGGACGGCCTCCAAGTATTTGCACAAAAATGCAAAATCTGATTTGCTGCAGGTACTGGGCACGGCGCGCATTGCACAGGCAGAATCCGAACTTGATTTTCAGCTTAAAAATTACCGGCTTGCTCAGGACAATATTTTAAAATCCCTGCAAAACTACCGGCTTTTAGAACAGGAACATACTCTGTCTTTCCTACATATAAACAGGCTGCAGCAAGTTCTTCTTTGGCTCAGGACCTGTATGGAAACCGGTGCGGAAGAGCAAGCTGTTCATTTGGCTCAGCAGGCTATCACATATCTTTGCGGTTATGGGGAGCAATTATCTATCGGCAAAGGATGGAGCAGCAGCCTTGTACAAGCTATACCCGAACCATCCAGATATGCCTTGATCGCACAGTTTGCAAGTGAAGTGGGCTGCATGCTGAGCAGACAAGCCTACCGGCAAACCGACGAGCTTTTTGCTCAATTCTCTGCCTGGGAATACTTTGACGGTCACGGTCATTTGCAGGAAATATATGCCTGGGGAAGACTGAAAAAAGCCTATCTAAAACAAGACTTTCAATCCTTTCTGACGTACTGTATCCCTTTATTAGAATCCGGACGAAAAGAAACTCTTCTCTGGGATACCACTGTACTTGATCTATGCCGTTGCTGCAAAACCCTCAGGCCACGCCAAACAGTAGATTTCCTGGAAGATGTCTCTAAAAATACAAGTCAAATGTGGGATATCCCACCCGGCGGTTATTCATTGCCCACCGAGATCTACTACAAACGTATCTTTGTGATCAAGGAACACTCTTTCCCGGCCTTTGTACTGCCCAATGAGCTGCGCTGCTTGTTGGAAAATGTAGCGGACGGTCCGGTGAATAAAACAAAGAGTCCCGGCCGTATTTCACGCAGGTTTCATGCCTATAATGTGGGACTGCCGCGTTCCGGTTGTTCCTCGATTATGGCGCTTTTCGGCAACTACAAATCAATTGCCGAATATAAGGAACGGGAATCCGTGGAATTGATTACCGCCTGGAAAGACGGCTGGATTAACGAGGAAACGCTGCGTAGTTATATCCGTTACCGGCATGAAATAGGCCAATTGGAAATGGATACAGCCAGCTTTAACCATTTCTATCTGCGTATATTGATCGAAGAATATCCTCAGGCCAAATTCATTTTTACCGTCCGGGATTGTTATACATGGGTAAATTCATTCTTGAAAATGATCTCCAGGTGGAAAAAACACTTCCTCGACATCGGGCAAGACATGCCGGACTGGATGCTCAACTACGGCAGAATTCTCTTTGGAGAGTATGATTGGCAGTGGTTCAACTCCTATGAAGCCCTACAGGAACACTTAGATCCCCTGGTGGAGATGTTTATTAAGAGTTGGGCTGTGTACAACTTACGGGTACTAGATATACTGCCGCCTGAAAGATCAATCATAATCAGTACCTCTGAAATTTCTTGCAGCCAGGCTAAACTTGCCGGTTTTGTGGGTGTCACGGTAGATTCAATAACGGAAAACCATCACATCAATATTGCACCTGACAAGATAGACCTGTTAAAGGATTATGGCAGGGAAAAGTTTGATGCAATATGTTTTAAATACGGACAACAAGTTATGGAACGTATTGAAATTCATAATCGAGAAGGATAAAAAGAATTTATTGTGTGCTACTTTTCCGTATTCCTGGTATAAGTAATTGGATGATGAACAACCGGCTGAAGGTGATGGTAGATTATAGGGGAGGGGGGATTTTTCCAGTTCTCTTTGGTCCATAGAAATATTAGAAGAAGATGGTATTTATTTATCTTAAAAGGGAGGATGACAAGTATGGAAGATAGAGTTAAGCGGTTACAGGCTAAATTAGATGCGGATAAAAAGTTTGTAGAAGAACTTCTTAACAAGGAGACCCCAGAGGAAGTTCAAGCGATGTTAAAGAGTGAAGGTATAGATTTTAATATGGATGAAATCAATCAGCTGAGGAAGGCAATAGTAAATTCTCTGCAAGGAAAAGACGGTGAGCTTTCCGAAGATGCCCTTGATAATGTAGCCGGTGGAGCGCTAATCGAAGTCAATATTGGTACAATTAACATTACACCAACCGGTGAAATTGGTATCCCAGATACCCCAGGTACCCCAAGCACCCCAAGTGTTCCCACATTTCCAAAATGGTAGTATGACAAACTGCGAGCCCCAACAGAGCTCATGAAACAATACACTTATCCAAAATCTGTATTGATTTGTTGTTCAGGGCCTCCTTATAAACGAATAGATCACAATAAAACACGCTAAAAGCGTGTTTTATTTGTTGAAATCCAGAAAAATTAGTACTTTAGTTAGTACTTTAGGGTGATAACATCATCTTTTTAAAAAGATATCATGATATTTATAGGCGACTGCTTTCGCAAACCTGGGAATGGAAAAGATTTCTTTTTAAATTTTTGTAAAAGCAGGAAAATAAGAAGGAAAATGAAACTATTGGCGAAAAAAGCCTTTATATGCTAATGGTATTTTATGCCAGAGGGGAAATTGTTTTAACCAGGATGGTGACATGAAAGTTGACATCAAAAGAATCTTCAAGCCGCAACTATATAGCTGATGAGCCGGTTAAATCAAATAAAAAATTAAGTACTAAGATTTTATTGCTGGCAGTCGGACTGCTGGTAGTGATTATGGCTTTTACCGGGATCCTGAACCATATGACATTTGTAGACAATTATAATAAATCCCTGGTTAACACCTATTCCGTTGCCGGCAATGAACTGGTCAGAAAAATTGAATACGCCCTTAAATACGGAAAGTCTATTAACAATTTTTACGGTATGAGTGATACCTTGAACAAGTTAAAGGAAATTGTTAATGAGGTTGATCAGGTAAACGTGATCTCACCCGCCGGTGAAGTATTATATGACTTGGACGGTTTTGTAGCAAATGCTTATGTACCTGCACAGTTATTGAAAACAGCCACTTTTCAACAGGGAGCCATAAATGATAATTGTAGTTACCAATCCCATGCAGGGAAGCATCATATATTTTTGAAAATTTCTGACAACGATTCAGGTTATGTGGCTTCCCTGGATATGGTCTTTCCAGAAAATTCATTTCTAGGTTTTAACAATGATTATACAAAACAATTAGTGGCATATGTAGCAGGAATCGCATTAACAGCCCTTAGCTTATTATACATACTTCTTTTTAGAACCCGACTTTTAACCGGGGATAATAAGGTTAACAGAAAAAGGATTTTAGTAACTTTGGTTGTTGTTTTAGGTTCGGTGCAGTTGTTTTATTGCGGTATTAATTATTATCTTTTTAAAAACGCTTACGGAGACCTGGCCCTGCAAAGTAAAAGCTTTGTAGAGCACACGGTGGCCCAAAACATAGAGGACGTTTACCGGAAGGGCATAAGCCTGGAATATGTGGACGGCTTAGAAGAATATCTGGGGAAAATAGAGTCCGGCATACAGCTGGTAGAAAGTGTAAGTATCATTAAACCCGGATCCGGTGAAGGTGCTGTTATTGATTCCGGTAATTACCAAGAGGTTGCCTTAATTAGCGCTAAGATTTCGGCAGCTTATATTGACCGGCTGATGTTTAGAATTTTACTGGACATGTTAACTGTCTGGGTCATTTCTTTCTTTTTTATGATCGAATTGACTCTGCTGGGGATAATTGTTATGAGCAGGCAAAGGGCTCAAGGTAATAATCAGAAAGTTAGCAGGGAAATTCCCCATGCTCCCGGGTTAATCAGGGGGTTAACATTCATTGTCAATATTTGTGTTTTTATGTCCATAACCTTTGTTCCTATTGTCATGCAGAATCTATACCGGCCCATCCTGGGTTTGCCCCGGGATGTAGTGCTGGGGTTGCCTATTTCCGCCGAGATGTTGGGTGGAATTATGGCTATTGTATTGGCCGGGTGGTTAATCGATAAAAAAGGCTGGCAAACCATCTTTTATACCGGCGCTTTATTGTTGGTGGCAGGGAATTTGTTTTCCGGGATAGCTTCCAGCGCCGGTCTATTTATTTTTTCCCGGGCCATAGCGGGATTGGGAATTGGATTTATATTAATGACTTTGCGCAGTTTAGCGGTCTCTTTGCCCGAAAAAAACAGTGCCATTGCGCAATTTTCGGCGGGCTCCATTGCAGGGTTAAATTGCGGGGCGGTTATCGGAGGTATGCTGGCCGACAGAATAGGATATCATACAGTTTTTTATTTATCCGCTACAATGGTTATTTTTGTCTTTGTTTATGTTTACAAATTAATGGCGGATTTAAACATTGAGCACAGGACAACCAGCGAAATTTCGGCCTGGAATAAGTTCACCAATTTTATATCCGATAAAAGTGCACTGTTTTTTTTATTGTTAATATTCATTCCCTTCTTCGTAGCCGGGGCATTTATGGACTATTACTTTCCGTTGTTGGCCAAAGCAAATAACCTTACTCAGAGCGATATAAGCCGGGCTTTTTTGTTAAACGGTTTGTGTGTAATTTATCTCGGCCCTGTTTTGACCAAGTTTGTGACACGTAATTTGGGGGATAAAAAGAGTATGCTAATCTCTTTATTTATAGTTGTTTGCGCACTTGCTACTTTTACACTTTTTGGTACTATCCCCGCAGCCTTTGTTACGCTCATTTTACTGGGGGTTGCCGAAAGTTTTGGTGTGGCTACGCAAACAAGCTATTTCATGAACTTAGAATCAGTGCGGGATTTAGAAATAAACAAAGCAATAGCTTATTTTAGCGTGATGGTTAACGCAGGCAGGATGGCAGGGCCCATTATTTTTGGTGTCGCTTTATCCCTCGGAATAAGAGTGGGGGTGGGGTTGATAACCGGAGTTCTGTTAGCCCTGCTGGTGGTATTTGTATTTGTCTCCAGATATAGTCCGGGATTGGACAACTACCGTCAACAAAACTTTTAAAGGGGAAATGAGGTCGATGATATGAATAAAATTTTGCCATTAAGTATTATATTCTTACTATCATTATCTATGCTAACCGGTTGCCTAAGTACTGACCTGGCTGAACAAAGAGAAAAACAGGCAGGTAAAGGCGACAATATTACTATCGGGGTTCCTGTTCCCTATGATTTTGCAAAGGATAATACCAAGTTTTTAAAAGGGATCGAATTGGCCCTTGAGGACATTAATTCCCGGGGCGTAAAAAATAAGCAGATCAAGTTGGAAATTGTTGATGACAGGGGAGTTTTTAAGGAAGCGGTAGATGTAGCCCAGGATTTTTCGGAGAATACCCATATGCTGGCAGTAATCGGACACTGGTTTTCGGACATCAGTATTCCGTTAACCTCCATTTATGAAGAAGCAGGCATGTTGGTAATAGTTCCCACCGTGTCCAACCCGGAGTTGGTGGAGAAGAATTACCATTACATATTCCAAAATATACCAAGTGATAAGAAAGTGGCCGAGCAGATGTGTAATTACGCCAGGGGAAAGGGTTATAAGAACGTGGTTATTTACTACGAAGATAGCTCCTACGGCCGGAATCTGGCAGATGCTTTTGAAAATGAAGCCCGAAATAAGGATATAGAAATTGTCGACAGAAGGTCAAGCATTGTGAATGAAGTCAATTTTAAGGGGGCCTACGATAAATGGGTGGCTCTTAATTATGATGCAGTTTTTCTGGCCTTAAATATGCCGGAAGGAGCTCAGTTTATAAAGGAATTTAGAAAGCTTGATACCAATACGCCCATTTTATCCGGTGACGGCCTGGATGTAGGTAACTTTATAGAAGTCTTGGGAGAAGATGCAGAGGGTGCTGTAATTGCAACTATCTATAACCCCCAAGATAAAAGACAGGAATTAAAGGACTTTAAAGCACATTACACGGAGAAGTACAGAGAAGAACCGGATGTTTGGGCCATACAGGGTTATGATTCCCTGATGTTAATTGCCCACGCTATTGAACAAACGGGTACTTTTTCTCCTAAGGTATTAGCTAATTATTTACGGGATATGGAAGCCATGAAGCTGGTCACAGGAAGTATCAGCTTCAATGATGACGGAGAAGTACAGGGAAGATCAGTCTATAAGAAAAAAATGGTGGATGGTGAATTTGAATATATAAATTGACGATAATCATGCGGGGGGTAATGAAATGTCTGAAAAAGGAGTTTTCCGTAAAGTATCCCTGGATCGCCTGTCTTCACCGGAAGAATTGGACCAGCGGCTAACGGTGACTTCGCCGGTAGGTTGGCTGGCTTGCCTGGCTGTTGCCTTGTTGATTTTGACGGGCCTTATATGGGGGATTTTCGGGAAAATACCCGACAAGGCCGTGGGTGAGGGAATTATTATTTCCAGCGGGGGTATTGCCAGAGTTATCCATCATGCTGACGGCCAGATAACTGATGTAAGTGTTCAGGATGGTGATTACGTTGAAAAGGGTGATGTAATCGCCAGGGTGGAGCAGACCAAACTTATCGAGGAAATCAATAAACTTAAAGAGGACTTGAAGGCGATAAGAAATCTTAATCTTGAAAAAACGAGCATTGAAGGCAGTAAGCTAAATCTTAATGTGTACGGGCAAATAGCTGAGCTAATCACGGATATTGAAAACGCCCGGACAAACCTGGAGGTAATGAAAGCAAATTTGATCACTGCTGAAACGGACTGGGAAACAGAGCTTGAACAGGCCAAATGGCAATTACAACAGGCAAAGATTCAACTGGAGAAAAATCAAGAGGACTATGAGTCTTTAAAATATCTATTTAATAATGGTGCCGTTTCGGAATCAGACTTTAAAGAGGCGGAGCGCGGCTTTATTTTAAGTAAATCGACACTACGCATAAAGAGACAAAATTTAAATAATTTGGAAATGGAAGCTAATATTTTGCCCAGGTCTCAAGTTTTAGAAGCAAAAAATAATCTGGAAGTGTTAAAAAAACAACTTAAGGATATGTGTTTGTTAAAAGAAAAGGAGCTCCAGGATGATATTGGCAATATGCAGGAGCAATTATTCAATAACAGTGAAATTGTTGCCAGTGTTTCCGGGCGTGTTTTGGAATTACAGGTTAATAAGGGAGACGTAGTCAGCGCCGGTAGCAGTGTTTGCAACATTGCCAGGGCGGTAAGAGAAGCGGAATCATTAGAAGCAGTGGTATACGTACCTGTGGAGGAAGGAAAAAAAATATTGCCCGGAATGGAGGTAAATATTTCCCCCACCACTGTTAAAAAAGAAGAAGACGGTTTCATGTTGGGAAATGTGAAATCAGTTTCCGAATACCCCGCCAGCGCTCAGGGAATGATGCTCACCCTGGGTAACGCGGAACTGGTAAAGCGCTTGTCGGGCAAAGGTTCCCCTATAGAAGTAAGGGTGGAATTGATCAGGGATAACAGTACGGTTAGCGCGTATAGATGGTCCACCCCCGACGGGCCGGATATGATTATCGACAGCGGCACGTTATGTTTGGGAGAAGTTAAAGTGAGCCAGGAGAGGCCAATCAGTATGATTGTACCGTTTATTAAGAGAATTCTGCCTATCTAATTTAGCGCTGCAGAATTGAGGTGATTATTTTGGGAAAAAAGGCTGAGCGAAAAAAAGTTCCGTCCATATTGCAAATGGAAGCAGTGGAATGCGGTGCCGCTTCCCTGGCCATGATTTCGGCTTATTATAAAAAGTTTCTCTCTCTTGAGCAGCTCAGGTTTGAATGCGGAGTTACACGGGACGGTGTAAAAGCCAGTAATATTCTTAAGGCAGCCCGTAGGCACGGTTTTGAAGCCAAAGGTTATAGGAGGGAGCCGGCTGACCTGAAGGACATGCCCATGCCTTCCATTGTGCATTGGAATTTTAACCATTTCGTTGTTCTGGAAGGGTTTGACAAGGGTAAGGTTTTTATCAATGATCCTGGCAGCGGCCCCAAGGTGATTACTGAAGAAGAGTTTGACCTTTCCTTTACCGGTGTGGTTCTGACTTTTAAGCCCGGTCCGGAATTTGAGCCCAGTGGACAAAAAAGCAGTTTTATAGCCTCATTGAAAAATTGGGTACAAGGTTCCCATACGGCTCTGGTTTATTTGGTCATTGTGGGGTTACTAATGGTTATACCCGGTTTAATGATTCCAGCCTTTTCCAAAATATTTATTGACGATATTTTACTGGGCGGGAAAGATGACTGGCTCAAACCTCTAATGTGGGTCATGGGGATTGTGTTTGTCCTGCAGGGTGCTCTCACCTGGATGCAACAGCACTATTTATTGAGGATGGAAACAAAAATTGCCCTTTCCAATGCAGGCAAGTTTTTCTGGCATATTTTCAGGCTGCCGGTACTCTTTTTTCAACAGCGCTCAGCCGGTGATATTGCCAACAGGCTACAGAGCAATGACCAGGTAGCCGCCTTTTTATCCCGGGAACTTGCTGAGACGGCAATTGGGCTTTTGACTTTAGTCTTTTACTTTTTCGTTATGCTGCAGTATAACGTCTACCTGGCTCTTATCTCCCTATTAATTGGGGGGATCAGTGTTGTGTACCTTATTTATTCATCCAACAAAATCGAAATCATGAACAAAAGGCTTTTACAAGATAAGGGTAAAACCATGGGCTTTTCCATTTCGGGTTTGTATATTATCGAAACCTTAAAGGCATCAGGTTCCGAGTCGAACTTTTTTGCCAAGTGGTCAGGTTATCATGCCAAGGAGATCAACACCCAGCAGAATATGGGTCGAACTACTCAAACGCTTTTTCACCTGCCTAATTTTTTATCTGAGTTCGCTAATGTGATTATACTGTTCCTGGGCGGAATTTTTATTATCAACGGCCACTTGACTATAGGTTCTTTAATTGCTTTTCAGGCTTTACTGGGTAGCTTTATGGGCCCGGTTAACAACCTAACGCAAATGGGTATGAGAATAAAACAGGTCCAGGGGGATATAAATCGCCTGGAGGACGTTTTTAAGTACAAAATTGACGAAAATGTATGTCGGGAAGTTGCTGTTGATAATGAAGAAGATAATTACAAAAAATTGGAAGGATATATAGAGATTAAGGATTTGACCTTTGGCTATAATCCCTGGGACCCACCGCTAATAGAGAATTTTAACCTGGCTGTAAAACCGGGATCCAGGGTGGCGCTGGTGGGCGGTTCCGGCAGTGGTAAAAGTACCGTGGCCAGGCTGGTTACAGGTATCTACCCGCCTTGGTCTGGAGAGATACTATTTGACGGTGTAAATAAAGATGAAATTCCCCGGAATGTAATTACTAACTCACTGGCCGTGATTGACCAGGATATTAATATGTTTGACGGCACCATCAAGGAAAATCTTACCATGTGGGATGATACCTTACCGGAATTTAATGTTATACGTGCCGCCAAAGATGCTTGCATCCATAATGACATCGCCATGCGAGATAAGGGTTATGACCACAGGGTAAGTGAAGGTGGGACAAACTTTAGCGGTGGACAGAGACAGAGATTCGAAATAGCCAGGGCTTTGACCGGTAACCCCTCGCTATTAATTTTGGACGAAGCAACTAGTGCTCTGGATGTACAAACGGAAAAAATGGTTGATGAGAACATTCGCCGGCGCGGTTGTACTTGCATTATAGTTGCACACCGCTTGAGTACAATCCGGGATTGCGATGAAATAATCGTCATGGACAAGGGTAAAATTGTTCAGCGCGGCACCCACGAGGAATTAAAAACCACCGCTGGGCAATACGCTGAGTTAATCAGTGCCAGTTAGATTGAAAGGGGGTTGAGCCGTGGACTTTTTAATGGACCTGGGACACAACGAAATAAAGGCTGAGGGTAACAACCCTTTAATTCTTGATTCGGGTAAAATATGGCTGGTTAAAGAAGGACAGATAGATTTATATGTCGCCAGGATTTCTAACGGTGAGGTGGCCGGCCGTAGAAAGTACTTATTTTCCGTGCCGGCAGGGGAGTTACTTTTAGGGAACGAACCTGTTGCCCTGAAAGAAGATTACGGGTTACTGGCGGTAGGGTTTACGGGTACCCGAATACTGGAGATTGATCTTCAGTCCTTCGATGTTACTGCCGGTGAAAACATTAAAAAGCTAACGGGTTTACTAAATAATTGGATAGAAAATTGGACCGGTGCGGGGATAACCGAAACCCCGCAGATTGATTGGAATGCCGGTTTAAAACCATTACTTGAATCTATTGCGCATTATAACAAAAATTCTTTTAACCATGTATTGAAAATTTTTATTTATGAACAACAAGAAGAGATATCAAGAAATAAAACAAAAGCAGAAAAAGACAAAGCCTTTATGAGTGCCGGTCTGAACAGGCTCATAAACTCCATGGACCTGAAACAAAGGCCGGATGCGGACACCGAAGAAACGGTTGTTGATGATCTGCTTTTTAAAGCCTGTGTTGCTGTAGGCAGTGCTAAAGATATAAAAATAGTTGCTCCCAGGGGACTCAAAAAAAAGGAAGCGGAATCAAAGGATCCATTGGGCGATATTGCCAGGAAGTCACAGGTCCGGACAAGACAGGTTATTTTAAAAGATGAATGGTGGAAAGAAGATAACGGTTCCTTGCTGGCTTACAAAGAAGGAAATGACGATGAGCAACCGGTGGCCTTATTGCCCCTTTCTCCAAAAAAATATCACTTATATGACCCTTCCGATGAGACCAGGGTGGTTGTAGACGATAGCGTAGCAAGTAATATCAAGCCTCATGCCTATACTTTTTACCGCCCACTTCCCGCAAAAAAAATCGGTTATAAGGATTTGTTAAGGTTTTTGGCCGGGGGGATATGGAAAAGGGATCTTGCCACCGTATTGGTGATGGGTATCCTGGGGGGATTGTTGGGAGTTTTGACTCCCGTGGTGACGGGAATAGTCTTTGACAGTGTCATTCCCGACGGTGAAAGGGTACTTTTGACCCATATCGGTTTTTTGCTTATAGCAATTGCAATAACCACCTTTGCTTTTAACCTTACCCGAGCTTTTGCCATGCACCGGATAGAGGGGCGAACGGAATCCGACTTGCAAGCGGCTATCTGGGATAGGCTGTTGAGCCTACCCGTCCCCTTTTTTAAGGATTACAACGCCGGTGAACTAGCAGAACGGGCTATGGGCATAAGTCAGATAAGAAGTATCCTATCTGGAACGGTTATCAACACTGTCATATCCACTATTTTTTCTGTGTTCTACTTTTTCCTCTTGTTTTATTACAGCTGGAAATTAGCTCTTATTTGTATGGCCATTGTTACAGTCGTTATGGGTATCTCCCTTTTATTCGGTTATTTACAAATTCGCTATGAGCGCCAATTAGTGGATAAGAGGAACAAGTTGGCAGGAAAAGTTTTTAACTTGCTAAGCGGTGTGGGCAAAATAAAAACTTCGGGGGCTGAAAAACCGGCCTTTCATAACTGGGCAAAGCAATTTGGTGAAGTCAGGGACATCACCTTCAGGAAAGAGAACCTGGGTAATAAATTGGCGGTTTTCAATTCCACCGTCACTGTCATAGCAACGGGAATTATTTTTTACTGCGTAATTAACTTGGAAAACATAGATCTGGTTGCCGGCACTTTTATCGCTTTTAATGCGGCTTTTTCAAAATTCTTAAGCTCAATGCTTGAAATATCCAATGTTGTTTTACAGCTTAATATTATTAAGCCGCTATATGAAAGAACCAAGCCTATTCTAGAAGCCGTACCCGAGTATGACCAAGAAAAGGCGGATCCCGGTGAGCTTAAGGGTAATATTGAGGTCAGTCATTTAAATTTCCGGTACGAAACAGAAGGACCCCTTATTTTAGATGACGTTACTTTAGAGATCAAGCAGGGGGATTACGTGGGGATTGTGGGGACTTCGGGCAGCGGCAAATCCACCTTATTTAGAATACTATTGGGTTTTGAGAAACCGGAATCCGGACAAGTCTATTATGACCAGCAGGATTTAGAGAATGTGGACATCCGTGCTATTCGCCGGCAATTGGGTGTAGTGCTCCAGGGCGGGCAACTAATGTCCGGGAGTATCTTTGACAACATCGTCAGTGCAAACCCCGGCTTAAACATTGATGATGCCTGGGAAGCGGCCCGTATGGCCGGTATGGAGGAAGATATCAAAAGCATGCCCATGGGAATGCACACCATGGTCAGTGAGAATGGCGGCACTCTATCTGGAGGCCAAAAACAGCGACTCTTGATTGCCCGGGCTATCATTACCAAACCCAAGATTGTATATTTCGATGAAGCTACCAGCGCCCTGGATAATAGAACTCAGAAAATTGTAAGTCAGAGCTTGTCCGGTCTAAATGCAACCCGAGTACTCATAGCCCACAGGCTAAGTACAATTGCGGATTGCAACAAGATAATCGTTTTGGATCGGGGCCGGGTAGTGGAATACGGCACTTATCATGAACTCTTTGAACAAAACGGTATATTCACTCAGTTAGTCAAAAGACAACTTGCGTGAAAAAGATTCGAGGTGTGGGTCATTGCAAGAACAATTGTCGTTTCTGCGTGAGAATCATTTTAAGCATACTGGTGTTAATTCATGGCAGCAAATCCCTCTGCAGGATGAACCCTTTGTGGGAGATTGGGAGGAGTATATAACCGATATTGCCCGGGAGGGCTCCCTGGTTGCACTGCAAAAAAGATTAGTGCAGCTAAACTTCCCCGTTAAAGAAGGAATGAGTGATAATTCCAATTACCGGCTGGCCACCAGGAGAGGGCTGGATACATTTTTGATGCCGCAAACAACGGGGGTTGAACTGAAAGAGCCGGACAGGCTTGAAATATACCTTTACCAAACACTTGCCGGCAGAATACCTGTAATTTTCGTGAGAAACCGCAGTGACTTTGAAACCCTTGTTCGCGTATTTTCTAAACGGAACGAGCCGGTGAACGTGCCACCTTCTATGGAAGCCTGTATGATTAAGGGCTACAACAATTGGGACAGGGTAAAAAAGTATAAAGAAAAATGGCATAAGGGTAACAGTCATAAAGAAAACCTGGATTTTTTGTGGGGACTGGAATTTGAAAAAATGAAATCCCGTAGGGAATTATACCAGGACACATTTTTAATATTGAGTGACAAGGAATATAGCAATGTCCCCGCCGAGATGCTGGGTATTTCACAGGATAAATGGCGGCGGTTGTCCCTGGTTGTTCGCCGCGAGCATGAAGCCACGCATTACTTTACATTGCGCCTTTTCGGATCGGCGCGTAATCATTTGCTGGATGAACTAATCGCTGATTACATGGGTATAGTTGCTGCCGCGGGCAGTTACAAGGCACGCTGGTTTCTCTGTTTTATGGGTCTGGAAAACTACCCAGCCTTTCGTTCCGGAGGAAGGCTGACTAATTACATAAAAGACAAGGAATTATCCGATACGGCTTTCGAGACATTAATTTCTTACGTCAAAAATGCAGCTTGGAATTTGGAGATTATCAGCGAAAAGTATGCCCCGGGGATTTATACGGGTGAAGGGAAATACAAAATGCTTATAGCTATGTCGAAAGCGAATTTAGTGGAGTTGGCTTCCGAAGATGCTGAGAAAAATTTACTTAAAAACGGTTTAGGCCTTCTTTATAGAAAGAGGTGAGAATGAATAAGTGAATATATGCAATATCTCAGTGGAAAAAGAAAATTCTAGGGGACTATCCGAAGCATATAAAGCATATTTTCCCAAAATTTATAAATATGTGCTTTACAGAGTAAGTGACCATAGCACAGCGGAAGATCTGGTTAGTGAAGTTTTTGAAAAAGTGTTAAGAAATTACCATACATTTGACCCGGGCAAGGGGAAGTTTAGTACGTGGCTGTTCACCATAGCCAACAATGCTGTAATTAATTACTACAGAATGAATAACCGCAATACGGATCCTGCCGACCCGGAAAAATTGGAGGCAAACTACCGGCTTGAGGATTTGATCGTCAATCAGGAGTTAACAGAATTTTTACTTAAGGCAATAAAGCATCTGGATGAGCGGCAAAGAAATATTATAGCCTTTAAGTTTGGAGCATGCTTGTCAAACCGGCAAATTGCAGAGATGACGAATATATCAGAAAGTAATGTTGGCACAATTTTATACAGATCCTTAAAAAAATTAAAGCACATTTTAAAGGAACAAGGAGTTATTTATTAAGCAAAACTTGTATTTGAGGTGAATAAATGAGCGAGAAACATTCTTTGGAGTCATTTATTTCAGATATAGAAAAAATAGTATCCGGGGATACAATCAATCCACCTGATTATGAGCATTGTGATGAAGAATATAAAGACTTATTATCCATTGCCCAAATGCTAACGAATGCAGATTACAGTACAAAAAGCCAACGCCTATTAGAAAAGATAATTTCGAGAGACATGGAAAACGGTGAAGTGGATGATGACCTGGATATGGTTGCCGGAGGTTTAAATTTAAATGATATGTCCGGTGAAAAGGGAAAAAAGAATGGCATATAGACAGGGTGGACATGCATTGAACACAGATTGCTGGAAGGTTTAAGCCGGTTATTTGCTTTGCAACTATTAGATATAAATATCCTTATTTTTTGAGGAGATTTTAAGGAAATGATAGAAAAAGGAAAAATAAAAAACCAACGGGATTTGCAGTATTACCCCTATACAATAAGGGTTCTTGATAGTAATGATATATCTCAAGTAATGGATTTGCAGCGTGTTGTAACAAGTTTAATGAAAAACAAGAGTTTTTGTGTATCCCTATCTCCGGAGGAACACCACAAAATAATGAATGGTGATGGTGAGAGCATAGGGTTGTTTGTCCAGGACAAGCTATGTGCTATCTGTTCAATTTTACTTCCCGGCCATCGTGAGGATAATATGGGCCGGGAGCTTAATTTCAGCGATGAAGAATTGCTTTGCGTGGCACAGCTGGAGTTGTCCATGGTTCATCCTGAGTTACGAGGAAATAACTTGCAAAAAAAGATGGCGGACATGCTTGCCCGACGGGCAAAAAAGAAAAAGAATTACAGATATTTGTTCACAACAGTATCTCCCTATAACTATCCGAGCATTAAAACCGTTACTTCAATAGGCTTAAATATTGCCAAGTTATGTAAGATGTATTATCAATGGGATAGGTATGTTGTGTATAAAGATTTTTTCAATCCTTTGCAACTGGATAAAAGCAGTACAGTTCATGTATCCGGCACATTTTTCAAAAAACAGAAGCAGTTATTAAGCAATGGATACTTTGGCTTTTCCCAGTTCAGGGATGAAAAAGGTATAAAAATAATGTTCGCTAAAGAGCTGAGTAGTTATCAATTTTCTCGCAAGGAAGGCTGAGTATAATGCGAAAAATGTAGTTTTTTCATAATAGTTTATGTATAAGGTTCATGAGAGTTTGGATATAGCAATTTTTCGGAAAGGAGAGGATAGCAATAAGGTGCATTTGCAAAATAGCAACAATATTGGTGATAATCAGTATCTTTGCTACAAGTTTAACCTGGTCAATTGCCATTAATCCTTCCTATGCTACAAGTGGGTATGATGGTCTTACCCCTGTTAACAAAGAAGACGGCACCAAATGGCGAATCGGTTATTGTGAAAGCGAGAATTTTATTACATATACAAAGACGCTGGTTGGGATTGTTAATGGTTTATATGAAAGGGGTTGGATTACTGACCTGGAAGGTTTTGATAGTGTCATTGAAAGTAATGACAGCAGGGAAATCTGGCGCTGGCTGGCAACCACGGAAGTAAGCCCTTACATCGAATTCGTGGATAATGCTTTTTATAATTTACAGGATGGGGTTAATGGTGAAGATATTATAGATCGCTTAAATGAGCAGAATGATGTGGATCTCATGGTGGTGATGGGGACGCAAGCGGGCGTTGTTTTGGGCAACGACCGCCACGATACCGACATTTTTGTTTTTGCCGCCTCTAATGCGGTACGGTCAGGAATCATTGATTCAGTGGAAGATTCAGGTCTCGATCACGTGTGGGCACACATGGACCCGACCCGTTTTGAACGCCAGCTCAACGCATTTTACGATATTAAGAAATTTAAAAAGCTGGGCATGGTTTACGAGGATTCCGATATAGCGAGGGTTTACTCGGCAGTAAGTGAAGTTGAAACTCTGGCTGCAGAAAAAGGCTTTCAAATAGTACGTCATTATGTTGATGAACCTCAAAGCCCCGAAGATTACCAGCGATATTACCGCGAAGTCCGGGAAGCATATGATAAGCTGGCGACCCGTGTGGATGCCATGTACGTTACTATTGCTTCGCTCAAAAGTGAAAAACTACCGGAATTATTTACCCCTTTTTATAAACAGAAGGTACCTATTTTTTCCCAGTTAGGAAATATAGAAGTAAAATACGGGGCATTAATGACGGTATCTGTTATGGATGAATTAAATACGGGACGTTTCGGAACCGACACCATGATTAAATGTCTTAACGGGGCTAAGCCCCGGGAATTAACTCAGACATTTCAATGTGCACCGAGAATCATATTTAATTCAGAGGTTGCCAAGAAAATAGGTTTTAAAATTCCGTTTGAATTAATCATAGTGACAGATGAAGTTTACGGTGAAATCCCAGAGTAATATAACACTTATATACTCGGTAAGTGTTTTGACAAAATATATTCTAATTGTTACCCTGTTCATGAGAATGCAGAAACCCTTACAGGCAATACTAAATTTATTCTTTCTTATGGGAGGTTTAGATAATGGAACGGGATGTAAACAATTTGATGCAGTCGGCCTTAGAACTAGACCGGCGCATAGCAGAACAATTGTTAAACCAGTACCCGAGTATAAAAGTTATAGCCGGAGATCTTCTGGAAAAGAAACATGTTGTAGGGATCAGGATACTAACCGGGGCAGAACCCAGGGAGTTTACATGTTATTATGACGGTTTTTATGCACAAGAATATAAAGAGGGTTTACAAGGTGATATTAAGGTGGAATTAATGCCTAATTTTTCTTGTAAACCCATCATTGAAATGACAGAGAATTCCCTCAGTACCATGCTCGACGACGAACAGGCTTTTTTAGAGCAACCTTTTGTAACCTTACAAAAATACTTGCCGGAAATAGCATTGAAATTTAAGGCCTAGCTAAAAGAACTCCTTTGGTGAAATAAACTTATAGAAAAAGCGATGCTTATGCAACCAAAAGCTTCGGGACATAGTTCCCGAAGCTTTTGGTTGCATGCAAGAATATTCCACCGGCCTTCCTCGCCGCCATAGGCCACATCTGATGATGGTTCCACAATCAACCTAACATTTTGTTAATGGCTTCACCCGGTGGCACCATAGGCAGCACATTTTCCTCGGGATCGGTAATAAAATCCATCACCACCGGTTTTTTAACTGACAGGGCATGCTCCAGGGCCGGTCTTATGTCCGATGGGCTTGTAACCCTGATACCCACGGCGCCGTATGCCTCAGACACCTTGGCAAAATCGGGGTTATTCATTTCACTGTATGAATATCGCCTGTCAAAGAAAAATTCCTGCCACTGCCGGACCATGCCCAGGCAACCGTTATTTAGTATGGCTACCTTAACCGGTAGTTCATAATGTACTGCTGTGGCCAATTCTTGAATATTCATCTGGAAACTGCCGTCACCGGCTATATCAAATACTGTTTCTTCCGGGCAGGCCACCTGTACACCCAGCGCGGCGGGGAAGCCAAAACCCATAGTTCCCAGCCCGCCTGAGGAGATAAAGCTACGCGGGCGGTTAAAAGTGTAGTATTGGGCTGCCCACATTTGGTGTTGGCCCACTTCGGTGGCAATCCTGGCCTTGCCGCCAGTTATATTACAAATCTCTTGTATTACCTGCTGCGGTTTTACGCGACCATTTTCCACGTAACTAAACGGATATTCCTTTTTCCATTTGTTTATAATTCCGTTCCAGGCGCTTTCCACCCGTGGTTCCAGTTTTAGCAGCATTTCCCGCAGGCATATTTTCACATCCCCCACCACCGGGATACCCACCTGTATATTTTTTCCTACTTCCGCAGGGTCTATGTCCATATGAATTACCTGGGCATGGGGAGCAAAGCTTTCCAGTTTACCGGTAACCCTGTCGTCAAAGCGCACCCCTACCGCCACCAACAGGTCACACTCACTAACGGCGTAGTTGGCATACTTGCTGCCGTGCATGCCCAACATCCCCACGGACAGCGGGTGGTCACCGGGAAAACTGCCTAAACCCATCAAGGTGGTCGCCACCGGTATTAGCATTTTTTCGGCCAGTTCTTTTAATTCTTCGTGCGCACCGGAGCCAATAATACCGCCGCCGGCATAAATAACGGGCCGCTTTGCCTCTGTAACGGCCCGAACAGCCCTCGATACTTGCTGCGGATCCGGTTTACAAAGAGGATTATAACCCGGTAAAAGCACCGGCCCCTCTTCTTCGGATAACGTAATCGCACTAGAGACATCCTTGGGGATATCTACAAGGACCGGCCCGGGACGACCGGTTGTAGCAATATGAAAGGCTTCTTTAATTATTTGACTAAGTTCTTGCACATTTTTAACGATAAAATTATGTTTAGTTATCGGTAATGTAATTCCGGTGATGTCTGCTTCCTGGAAAGAATCTTTACCCAACATGAAAGTAGGTACTTGACCGGTTAGTGCAATTAATGGAATAGAATCCATGTAAGCATTAGCAATACCGGTCACCAGATTGGTTGCCCCCGGGCCGGAAGTAGCCAAACATACCCCAGGCTTCCCAGAAGCGCGTGCATACCCGTCGGCAGCATGGGCTGCACCCTGTTCATGCCTGGTTAAATAATGTTTAATGTCAGCATCGTAAAGAGCATCGTAAATTGGTAAAGCTTGTCCACCAGGGTAGCCGAAAATAGTATCTACCCCCTGGGTAAGCAAACTTTCTACCAATATTTGCGCCCCTGATTTTTTCATAACCAGTCACCTCCGGTTGAAATTTGAAAATAAAAAGACCTCCTCGTCCCGGCAAGTTTTTGCCAGGGACGAGAGGCCTATAGTTATACCCCGCGCGGTACCACCCTGTTTGCTCCCCGCAAAGGGAACCACCTTATGTATCAAAAGACACCTCTTATAACGGGTTTTGCTACCCGGTCTTGCCTAACGTCTATAAGATTTCGACAAGACAGCTCCGGGGTGATACTTCGCCTGTTGCCGGCACCGGCTCTCAGCATACACCGATTCTCTGTAGCACGGTTGATTCAGGTTATGTTCCCCTTCCCAGCCTTTACATGTTAAAAATTGTTATCTAATTATATGGTAAAAGCATAATCTGATCAACTGTTTTTTAGAATAAAACCTTAATCTGCTTCTTTAGACTCCCACTTATAGATGTGGGAGTTACTTTTTTCTTCATGTGGGGTAGAGTTGAACAAATTCACTACTTGTCTGTATAATAGTTTCGACGAAATTCACATGTGTATAAATAAATTCTTGTGGACAATGTGGATATGTCTGTTAATAATTGATATAACTAAGGATTCTAATGTTAATACAAACCAAATTTATTATCATCTTGTCGAATCCTTGTTAATTATATACTAGTGAATTCAGATTTTTTTTAATATTATATAGATTTAGTATTTTTTTTTGATAAGCTTGTTTAACGGTTTTCATCCGGGTAATAAAGTCCAATCTTATTTTTTTACATAATTTGGGATTTAAATAATCATTAAAAAGGTCATACACATCCCCAAAATCACGATTATAAATATTAACATCCTGTGGTTACTGTCAATATAGCATTACTAATTTAAAAAAATAGGTAATATTGTAATTTTTTAACTTATAAAGTCACATCTTAATATACATTTTTTTAACATCATAAAAAACGTTGTTTTTACCATGCTAATTGGCTTTTAAAGCATATTAACATATCCACAGCCCTTACTACTACTACTAGAATTTATATAATATTTATAATGCTATCTCCCTTTCTTTCCCTTTATCCACAACCAAGTGAGTTTATCTTTGGATGCTATTCTTAAATAAGGTTGTTATAAAATAATAAAACCTCGCAATTTATTGCGAGGTTTTTCACACTTAAGAAAAAAAGTACTGAAAATCACGCGCCATGTGCCCAGAATGGGTTAAGGGAACTGATTTAGCGCGCTTTTGTTGATATTACTAAGTGGTAATTAATTGCTGTCAACAATTGTTATCCAAAGCTTAAACTTTAAAAATATATCCCTGCCCCCAAATGTTTTGTAAATAATTTATATTTCCTTGATTCCCGTTAATTTTACTTCTTAATCTTCGAATATAAACATGAAGTGCATTTTTGCTACCTTTATTTTTCTGCCCCCAAACTGCTTCGATTAATTGAGAATGGGTAAATAATTGGTTAGGGTTACAGGCCAGCAGCCAAAGGAGCTGGAATTCAATTTTAGTTAATTGAATTGATTTATCGTTTACTACAACTGATTTTTGTTGATGATCAATTGTAATGTCACTATAAACAAGCCTTTCATTTGATGTTGACGGCGGATGTTTTTTGAACCGACGTAAAAGAGCATCGACGCGTAATTCCAATTCCTTTAAGCTAAAGGGTTTGGTTATATAGTCATCAGCACCCAGTTTAAAACCTTTAACCCGGTCATCCTCCTTAGTCATTGCTGTTAGAATTATTATCGGTACTGAACTACGGGCTTTTATAATTTTGCAGGCTTCGAAACCATCTAATTCGGGCATCATGATATCTAAAATGACCACTTGGGGTTTAAGGGCCGCCTGTAATTCCAGGGCCTGATTTCCATTACTGGCCTTAAAAACTTCATGACCTTTATTATTTAAAAATATTTCGACAGCCCTTTGCAGTCTGAGATCGTCATCGACAAATAAGACCCTTGCCAAAGCATAAAACACCTCCTACTTTCGGACGTATGCTGTATATTTACCGTATAGCCAACATAATAACCTTTTCTTTAAATCTTCAATATTTGTCACATATTGTATATTTCGGCATCTTGCGTAATTACCCTTTGTTGATTTTATGGAAAATGTTATTGTTGAAAAATGATTGTTATTAGTATAATCATAGACAAAAATGCAAGTATAGTGAGGGAAACAGATGATACGGTTTGAGCACAATAAATTGATTAAAGAAATGAAGTTGAAAGTGGAAAAAGAGTTGCGAGAAAATGAAGAACAGTTTCGTAGTATCGTTGAAAATTCAATTGACGGTATTGGTCTGGTCGATGAGCAGGGGGTTATTGTCGAATGGAATCACGGTATGGAAAAAACAATGAGTTTAAAACGGTACCAGGTACTAGAACAATACATATGGGATATTCATGATAAGCTTTTCACAGTGCTTAACCTGGAAAAAGAGTTTTATAAAAGTATTAGAGCCGAAATGCTTCAATTATTAAAAACAGGCTATAGAAACAACTCGGGGGGAATACTAAGGGAATGTAGTATAACCTATCCCAACCAAACCCAAAAAGTAATACAACGTATGGCTTTTCCAATTAAAACCATAAAAGGATATAAAGTTGGTATCATAACGCGTGATGTTTCCGCCTTGAAAGCTGCTGAGCTTAAATTAAAAAAACGCGAGCGCTTACTTGCTGCTTCTGCAGAGGTAACGAGAAAAATCCATACCGGCCCGGATTTTAAAGTTGCGGCAGAAGAAGCGTTAGAGGTACTGGGCAAGGCGGTACAGGTTGACCGCGTGCGAATTTTTGAGATTATAACACCACCTGGAGATACAAAGATAATTAAACTACGATTTCAATGGAACAGCGATTTTGCCATGAAGATAAATTTTAATATTAATCTAAGCAACCTAACTTATAAGGATTTTATGCTCAAAATGTGGGAAGGACTGCTCTTAAGAGGCAGAACAGCCAGCGAACACATTTCGTCTCTGCCGAGTAAAGTGCAAAATTATCTTGAACAACAGGGAACACGTGCTATCCTGTTAGTGCCGTTACACATAAATGATACTTTATGGGGCTTCATCAGTTTCCACGACTGCCATTCAGAGCGCCATTGGACTAACAGTGAAAAATCAACACTGGAAACCGTTGCGTCAAGTATTAGTAGTAGTTTGGCAATAAAACGGCAAAATATTGAACTATCCAAGGCAAATAAGATAAAAAGTGAATTTCTCACCAATACCAGCCATGAATTGCGCACACCCCTGGCAAGCATCAGGGCATATACCGAAATTTTGCGTGATATATCCCTTGGTGCATTAAATGATGTGCAGCAAGAATGCTTAAAGGAAATAGAAAATAGCGTAGAAGTTCTGGTGGGCGAAGTTGAGACGCTATTAGAGCTTTCCAGAATTGAGAATGGGAATATTGTACTAAACCGCGAATGGATCTCTGTAGAAAAGCAGCTAAATGAAGTGGTTAACAGTATGTATCCTTTATTTGAGAGAAAAGATGTGACGTTGAAATTAAGTATAGGATTTGTACCACACCTAAGACTTGATCGCCGTGCCTTTCGCCGAATAATTAATAACTTATTAACCAATGCACTTAAATTTACTCCTGCAGAAAGTATTGTTACTGTTAATGCAAAATGGGTTAACCATGAAATTATTTTCAGTGTTACCGATGCCGGGCCGGGTATTGATCCCAAAGAACGTGAAAGTGTTTTTAAAAAGTTCTACCGGGCACCGCAAAAAAGTGCTACATTAACTGGAGGTACAGGATTAGGGTTGGCTCTTTGCAAACAGTTAGTAGAGTTACATAGCGGGCGCATCTGGGTAGACGATGCTCCAGGCGGCGGAAGTGTTTTTTGTTTTACCATTCCTTACACTGATAAAAAGATGAACTCCCACTTATAGAAGTGGGAATCTTATAAATCAGATAAATCCATAAAACAAAGTAATGAGGAAGGTCCAATGTTCTATTGAGTATAGGGCCTCTAATTTTTCTATTAAAAAATTAAAAATAAATTACGAAAAAAGAGTTGCAAAGGAAGGAATATGTAATTTTATGACGAAAATCCTTAAAGCTTTATTAATAAATTCTTACAAATTTATCACGTTTTTATTACGATCAGTTATTCGAACGGGCAAAGGCGACGAAAGTCGTTGACGCAAAGCTATGGGCCTAAAGCTTTTTGCTAAGGCTGCCAGGTTGCTTAAACAGGCTAATGTTTATTTAAGTGGCCAGTGAAGGTGGCCACTTTTTTTTACACTTTAGGAAAGTATACCTTGCCATATAAATGGCAAGGACAAAGGAAAAAAGTACTGAAAAGCGCGCGCCATGCTTGTGCCCGTTAGGTATGCCCAGAATGGGTATAAGGGAACTGATTTAGCACGCTTTTCTTGATGCAATCACAAAGGGGGTATCAAATAGGCTTAATATTTTTTTCGTATGACTTAATCTGCTTAGGAGGAGAATATGTTTTTTAAAAACCGGCAAAGCCTTTCCAATAATAAAGAAGTTGACAGGGCGGACTTCATTTCAGCTGTACAAATGTTTTCCTTAACTCATTCCGAACTTATATCTTTTCATGCCATGCTTAAAGTGCAGGAAATATCAAAGCGATCTGCGGACATTACTTCGGCGTGCCAAGAAATGAGTGCCATGAGTGAAGAGGTGCTTTCTTCCGTACAACAGATCAACGCTGCTATGCAAAAAGTTACTGCTGGGGCGGATGAAGGGGTAAGCAAAATTGATGAGCTGGCTAAGTTAGGGCAAAATAATAAAACTGTATTAAAAGATATGGTTGGTAATGCCACTGAACTAAGTGACCAAGTAACAAAGATAGATGATATAAGTCAAAATGTATCCGACATAGCTGATCAAACTAACTTACTTGCTTTAAATGCTGCCATTGAAGCGGCCAGGGCAGGTGAAGCAGGAAAAGGCTTTAACGTGGTGGCGGAGGAAGTGCGTAAATTAGCCGGCCAAACCAAGGAAGCAGTCGCTAATGTTAAACAGATTTCCGAGCAAATGAATGAAAAATCATCCACCACCAGCACTAATATATCCAGTGTGCAAGAAACTTTCAACCAGTATATAAACAATTCCAACACTGTTAGTGATATTATTCACGAGACCAGTAAGGAAACAGAAGAATGCGCAACAATGATAGAAAATATCACAAGTGCCACACAGCAGCAGACTACTACGGCAGACAACCTTTCCAAAATATCGGAAGAGCTTACCGAAAATACGGAATTTATCAGTACCTTGTTGAAGGATGAAGCTAATGGTTTGGTGCAGATAGTAAATCCGGTTTTGAATATCTCGTCAAGTGAATCAATAATCAACGTTTTGGCTGCAAGGCTTGTAGACCACGCTAAGTTTTTGAGGAAGACCATGAATGAAGCCGGAACAGGGGCTAGAGTTACCAGCCATCTAGAATGTGCTTTTGGAAAATGGTATGAAGCAAATAGGGACAGGTATAGTCATTTAAAAGCTTTTAAAGAGGTAGATGAACCTCACCGGAGGGTACATCAATTCGCCGAGAATTTAGCACAAGATTGTACTTCTGACAATGTAGAGGAATTGATGCGTTCTTCTGCTGATATTTTAAAGGCGTTTATTAAACTGTACGATACTTTAAACACAGAGTAAGTCTTAAGAATCAGATATAGGGGTGGTTTTAATTGACTGTCAATAATCAAATAGTGGTTTTTACGCTTAACAAGCAACAATACGCACTGCCTATAGTAAATGTATCAGAAATCATCAGGGTGATGGAAGTAACCGAGGTGCCAAATGTAGATTATTATTGCAAAGGCATAATAAATTTGAGGGGTTCCGTGGTGCCGGTTATAAGCTTAAGTTTGCGCCTCGGGTTGGAAGAAAGTGAATTAAGTAATGAGTCACGCGTTGTAGTCATAGAAAAGGAAGAGCAGAAATTAGGAATGATCGTTGATAGTGTTTCTTCTGTATCGCTTTATACAGATGACGAGATAGAAAAACCGGAGGCTATGAAAAGCTCAGGAGATTTTATTAACGGCGTGATACATCAAAAAAATAATATAATTTTACTTTTAGATATGGAAAAGATAATAAATTAATTACTTGGGAAAAGTTTAAAAGGTAAGGGGGTTAATTATGTGCATAGTCTTAAATTAAAACTAATGCTGATCATAACGGTGGCTGCAGCGGTAGCATTAGGGGCCGTTTCTTATCTAAATTATAGCAATTCCTCTAACATTCTGGAAGAGGAGTTATCCAAGGCAGCGGCCCACAGTGCGGAATATAATGCCAGGATAGTTGACCAGTGGCTGGAAGGATTAATGGGTGAGATGCAAGACGTGGCGGAAAATGGAGCTGTCAAAAGCGGAGACCCGGAAATATATCTTCCTTTTCTTAAACAGATATTAAGTAAACATGAAGAATTTGAATTACTTTATGCTTCGGACCAAAATGGGAATGGAGCCGGCACAAATGATACCACTTTTAGTATCACGGACAGGGATTATTTTCAAGAAGCTATGCAGACAGGCCAGCCTGTCATTTCCGATCCTATTGTAAGTAAGGCTACCGGTAATGACATTATTGTTGTGGTGGCGCCAACCTTTCAAGCAGGTCAAACAGAACCCAGCGGCCTGGTGGGGGTATGCGTTACATTGCATTATCTACAAGAACTGGTTAAGGATATGAAATTGAACGGCTATGGTTATGGGCTAATTCAAAATACAGACATGTCCACCATTGCTCATCCCACCGATGAATGGGTTGGAAATACGAAAATTGTTAATGCTGGTGACCAGCGGTTAACCGATTTATTTGAACGGATGAGCCAGGGTGAAAAAGGATATGGAGCCTACACTTATCAAGGAACAGAAAAGTTGATGGCTTATGCTCCCATTGAAGTAACGGGCTGGGCTATCGCTCAATCAGCAAATATGGCAGATGTTATGGAACCTTTGGGAACTATTCGAAATACCAGCTTACTGGTGACCATAATTGCCATAGCAATTATGCTGCTTATTGCCATACTTATTGCCAATACCGTATCCAAGCCCATGGTAAAATTAAGCCGGGCTGCTGAAGCCATTGCCCATGGCGATTTAACCCGTAAGGTAGAGGTGGGCAATCGAAAAGATGAAATAGGTGCTTTGGCCGGAGCATTTACGGAGATGGTGGATAGTTTAAAAGCTATGATTACCAGTGTCCAGGACAGTTCCGCCCAAGTGGCTTCCCATAGCCAGGAACTTGCTTCGTCCAGTGAAGAAGTAAGCGCCACTGTGGAGGAGGTGGCCAGCACTACCAATGAAGTGGCGGCCACTTCCAGCCAGGGAGCTGAAAATGCTGGCAGTGCAGCCCAAGAATCCGAACAGGTGCAGCAGGTTGCCGAAGAAGGCAATAAAGCCGTGCAAGAGACTGTGGAAAAAATAAAATCCATAGCCAGTAGCGCGGAAAATGTTTCCACTGCCATCAATAAACTTGGCACCCAATCAGAGCAAATAGGTAATATTATTGACACCATAACCAACATAGCGGATCAAACTAACCTTTTAGCTTTAAATGCTGCCATAGAAGCAGCCAGAGCCGGTGAACACGGTAAGGGATTTGCCGTGGTAGCTGAAGAAGTCCGCAAACTGGCTGAACAATCAGCAGAAGCAGCAAATCAAATTACCGGTTTGATTAAGGAAATACAAGTGGGTGTGGGGGAAGCAATAAACGCCATGGACCACGGGGCCTCAGAAGTAAGTGAAGGGGTTCAGGTGGCTAATAATGCCGGAGTTGCCCTGGAACAAATCAGCAAGGCAATACAAAAGAATACCACAGTTGTGAAAGATTTGGCTGCCGGAATTGAGCAAAGTAATGAAGGAATGCAGCAGCTGTCCGCCTCCAACGAACAAATTACGTCAACAGTGCAGCAGGTATCCGGTGCAGCGCAAGAACTGGCCAATATAGCCGGTGAGTTGCAAAACACTATAGATAAATTTAAAGTTGATAAATATGAAATTGAAGCCGGTAATTTAGGTCAGGCTAAAAATGAGTACGATAAAGAAAGCTATAAAAATTAAAAAATAGGAAAAGTAATGAGCAAGTGAGAACCGTCCCCACTTGCTCATTAACTAATTGACCATGGAATAACCGGGTGCTGTTTCTGCGAACTCAAATATTGCATCACCTTTAAGGGGGAACACCGGAGCGTTTATTGTTATTCGTGTCCAAGTTTTATTAATCGGGTCGGGCAGTAAAGAATAACCCTGGTGAATGGAATGTAATTGCAGATCACTAATTTGACGATTAAGTAGCATATGCAGCGTTTGAGGAGGGTGATAGCCCTTGGGAATGCTACCCTCTTGCTGTAAATCAATGTTTATGACCAACTGGTTTTGTTTGGCTATGGCTTGAACTTGATAGGCAAATATAGATTCCTGATCAAAATAATCAACAATAGTTCCTTCAGCTCTGTCATTTACGGTCATCAAAATCTCCAGACTTGCCAGCGATTTGTCCGGTATAAATGAAGGTGCTTGTGGGTACAAGGGTATAATGGCATTTTCCTTTACAAACAGCGGCAGCTTAGTGTCGCTGTTTGTTGTTTTATAGTTCTGTCCACCAATACGTTCTTCACGGCACCACCAGGAGTACCATTTACCCGGTGGAATATAGCAACTTCTGGTTGATGCCCTATCCATTAACGGTGCCACCAGAAGGTGGGGTCCCAGCATAAATTCCGTTTCATAATGTTCAGGTTTCAATGCTTCACCGGTGGGGGTGTGATAAAAAATAGGACGCATTATAGGCTGCCCATTTTGGGACGCTTGGTAAAGCAGCGAGTACAGGTAAGGAATAAGGCGGTAACGGAGCTTAATAGCCATGCGCGCGCTCTTTTCCACTTCTTTTCCAAAAGACCACGGCTCTTGGTCTTTAGTTCCTTGTCCAGTATGTGATCTGCTGTACGGGTACAAAGCACCTTGAAGGATCCAGCGTTCATATAATTCAGCAGGCGGTGTACCTTTAAAACCACCTATATCCGGTCCGGATATAGGTTGGCCGGAAAGTCCCAGGTTTATTATCATAGGAATACTGGCCCTGAAATGCCCCCAGTCACTTCCATTATCTCCTGTCCAGGTAACGGCATATTTTTGTCCACCTAAATAAGATGACCGGGTGATTACATAAGGCAGTTGTGTTGTTTCACGGAGCCCTTGGTGCGTAGCCTTGGACATCATAAGGCCGTATATATTGTGTACTTTTTTATGTTGCATGGTAACTTTTTCCGAAATTTTATGCATAACGTTTCCGGGAAGTGTGCGCCGGCAGTCAAAGGTGGAGGGTTCATTCATATCGCACCATATTCCATCCACTCCGGATTTAATAAATTCTTGCATAAGCTCTCCCCACCATGCGCGGGTACGGGAGTTAATAAAATCCGGGAAATGGCTGGATCCTGCCCAAACCTTTCTGGTTACCGGTTTACCTTTGCCATCGGTAATAAACATTCCCTGTTTAATGCCTGCATCGTATGGAGGATAGCCCTTTTCTATTTTTAAGCCCGGGTCAATTATGGGGACAATTTTAAATCCCTGGGCGTGTAGTTCCCCGATTAGTTTTTTATAATCATTAAAATCTTTTCCCCACGTGAAACACTTAAATTGATCCATGTAATCAATGTCAAGGTAAATAGTGTCGCATGGAATATCCCTCTTACGAAATTCAGCTGCTACTTCGCGTACACGTGCTGAGGGCATATAACTCCAACGACTTTGCTGGTAGCCCAGGCTCCACTTGGGTAAAGGGGTTAATTTACCGGTTAGTACAGATAATTGTTTCATTACCTCCGGCAGGGTGGGACCCAAAAGGATATAATAATTTAATTCCGTGTCCTGCACCGAGTAATTAATTTCTTTACCATCACGCGAACAATCAAACACAGAGTAGCTTGGGTTATCGAAGACCAGGCCGAAAGCCGGTCCGTTGCTGTATTGAAAAACCACTACGGGCCATGATTGATACAGAGGGTTGGTTCCTTTTTTATAGTTTGACCGGTCACTGTTCCACATGGTAATCTTTTGACCGGCTTTATTCATGGGGTGCGTGTTTTCACCCAGGCCAAAAATATGGACATCACCCGGGTGCAATAAATGGGTTTGCACAAAAATCCATTCCTGACCGGTCTGTGGCGGGAGTAAATCAGCCATAACTGAATCCTGGCCAATCTGTACAGCAATACTACCTCTTGCCGCGTCAATTTTTAGTTGTGCTTTTGATTGATTGTCTAATGAATAAGTAAAAACAGCGGTGTCACAGTTTTTGCTAAGTTCCCAGCCGGACCTGTCGGAATTGGTAAGGTCTACTGCCCAGGAGTTTTGTTCATGCCAGGGGGTTTTCGTGCCGTTGTCTCTTAGGTATACGCGGAATATGCCCTGGTTAAAAGGACTGCAATTAATCTTTCCGTTGTCATTGGTAAGAGTGACGGAATTAGTTGAAGTATAATTCATAACATTATTGTCGAATACTTTACGGTTATTACCCGGCGGGTTTTGGGTGTTCAACCGGTTCTGTATAAATGAGTTTGCTTTTATGATAAAATTAGTTTTGGTGTGCGACCAGCCTTGATTTATTCTCTGAAAAATTTTTTTAGTAATGTTCATTTAGTCTCCTCAAATCTGTTAACTACATAGTATATTTATATTGTAATCCATAAATAAAAAGAATTCTAATGAAAATATTAGAGGTACTTGGTAATATATATGTTGTGTTTGTTTTAATGTGGAGGGAAATAGTAAATTTATGTCGAATGGGAATTAATTTAGTAAAGGGACTCAGTGCATTTAGGGGAGGAGCATTAATTTTATGTCAGAAAAAAAGTTACCATTTTCAAAAGAGCAGTTAAGAGAGATTATGAAAGGCTTTTCAACGCCTTTTCATATTTATGATGAAAAATCTATCCGTGAAAATGCCAGGAAATTACTGCAAGCTTTTGCCTGGGCACCTGAATTTAAAGAGTATTTTGCGGTCAAGGCCACTCCCAATCCACACATAATAAAAATATTGAAAGAGGAAGGTTTCGGTGCCGACTGCAGTTCCCTGGCGGAATTGATAATGGCTGATAAGGCAGGTGTATACGGTGAAAATATAATGTTTTCATCAAATAATACGCCCGCCAGGGAATACCAGGTGGCCAGAGAACTGGGCGCTATCATAAATCTTGATGATATAAGCCATATAGAGTATTTAGCCAAGCATGCCGGAATACCGGATATTATTTCCTTCCGGTATAACCCGGGGCCGCTGCGTGAGGGCGGTAATACTATCATTGGAAAACCTGAGGAGGCCAAATACGGGCTCACCCACCAGCAGATTATTGATGCCTTTAGAATGATGCGTGACAAGGGGGTAAAGCGCTTCGGCCTGCATACCATGGTTATTTCCAATGAGCTTGACCCTAATTACTTTGTAGAGACGGCAAATATAATGTTTGACCTGGTGGTTGAAATATACCGTGAGCTTGGCATACGCATTGAATTTGTTAATTTTGGCGGGGGAATAGGGATACCGTATAATCCCGGGGAGGAAGCGGTTGATTTAAATTATGTAGGTCAAGGTGTTAAGGATGCTTACGAAAGAAAAATTACGGCCGGTGGCCTGCATCCTTTAAAGTTGGCTTTGGAAAGTGGGCGAATGATTACCGGGCCGTATGGTTATTTAGTATCCAGAGTGCTGCATAAGAAGGAGACTTATAAAAATTATGTGGGACTTGACGCATGTATGGCTGATTTAATGCGCCCGGGCATGTACGGTGCCTATCACCATATCACTGTACCTGGTAAAGAGGATATGCCGCATGACCATACCTATGATGTAACCGGCTCATTATGTGAAAACATAGATAAGTTTGCTGTTGACCGTACACTTCCGAAGATTGATATCGGGGACATAGTTGTCATTCATGATACAGGGGCGCACGGTCATGCTATGGGTTTTAATTATAACGGCAAGCTGCGTTCGGCAGAGCTGCTGTTAAGGCCTGACGGAACAGTAAAATTGATCAGGCGGGCCGAAACCATCGATGATTATTTTTCCACCCTTGATTTTTCAGATCTATAAACTGTTACATGTGCGATAAACACCAAGGGCTTTGCTATTGCAAAGCCCTTGGTGTTTATAGATAATTTGAGACTGGTGAAATTGCGGTAATTTAGCTTTTTCTAACCTGTCTTTTGCGCCCGCTCATGCGGTGACTCTCGCTGGGCCAGGCTAAGGCTCAGTTGGACGCTCCAGCGGGGTACCCAAATTACTAAGCTTCCTAATTAAGACCAGCTGTTTTCGCAATGGCATAGATAAAAGTTGCTATTCCGAAAACAGTCGTAATGCCATTGCCGTCCGGCGTCCTGGCTCAAGGGGCGGCTTCGCACGTTCTGTGCTCAGCCCCGCTTACGCTTACCGCCTTCGCCAAGCCTGGCCACAGCTCGATTCAATGCATTCGCTCTGCGCAAAAGACAGGTTTCGTCATTGGTTTCAGTTACATCTTTTTTAATTTTTTTATGTTTTTTCAATATTGGCTTATTAATTAAGGACAAAAGGTTAACACTATGGTTAAGGAGGGATTAATTAAATGATAAAGAATATGACCCTTGTGGAATATTTAACCATTGTTTCCAAAAGATTACCCGAAGAGGCGGATAAAGTACTCCAGGTGCTGGTAACGGAAGGGCACATGAACAAAGAGGAACTTTCCCTGGTTTCCCGGGTGAAAAGAGCGGTTCTGGATCATGTTATAATGCAGCTTTATGCATTGGGCTTGGTGGATGTTTATTCCGAAGGTAAGAGTAAGATTTGCAATCTTACCACGCTGGGCGAAGAATATCATGATGTGATCAGAAAAACGGAGGCGGTCTAAACTCAAGCCAGATGTGAGGGATAAATAAGCTTTCCTTGATCATAGTGGAAGTAATACCAGTAATTTTATTGTTTAGGGTCTGGAATAATAGCTAAAAACCCTTGCATCCGGCTCAAAATATATGTATAATAATCTGTGCGCAATTGTTGGAGACAGCTTATAAATGAATGCACTGCGGAGAGATGGCCGAGTTGGCTGAAGGCGCTCGCCTGGAAAGCGAGTAGGCGGTACTGAAATCGTCTCGAGGGTTCGAATCCCTCTCTCTCCGCCATTTTTATTTTTATATTTGCCGTGCTAGGTGGGGAGGTAGCGGTGCCCTGAACCTGCAATCCGCTATAGCAGGGCCGAATTCCTGCCGGAGGGTTTGGCTTGTGGGGTCCGGCTCCTGTAAGGGGTGTTGACGGCCGGGTCTCGCGCGACGGAGTCTTCTGAACTGTGTCAGATCCTGACGGAAGCAGCACTAAGGAAGTCCCTCCGGGTGCCGCGAGGGTGCCTGACCCGAGCTACCTGCTGGAGTAACGCCCGGAAGCCATCATTCGAAGGTGGGTGCACGGCTTTAATTTTGGCCATATCGCAAAAGCGGTATGGTCTTTTCAATACTTTAGGAAAGTATACCTTGCCATATGAATGGCAAGGACAAAGGAAAAAAGTACTGAAAAGCGCGCGCCATGCTTGTGCCCGTTAGGTATGCCCAGAATGGGTATAAGGGAACTGATTTAGCACGCTTTTCTTGTATTTTTAAAAAGGAATAAAATTTATCATGGCGAAATAGGTTCTTTGAGATTAATCTTCGCACAGCCTGTAAGACCCAAGGAAAGGGGACACACCTGCTGAAGCTTGGGTATTTCCTGGGGACAGGAATGTCCCCAACTAATGGGATTAACAGGCTGTAAGCTCGAAATAAGTGCGACTAAGGTTCAGATGGGGTGAAACCCCCACCTGAACCAAGTCTTCTTTATCCAAATTTTAACCTTCAACAACCTCTTTAAGGGAGGATTTATTTTGACCTACCAGGCTTTATATAGAAAGTGGCGTCCCCAGAATTTTTCCGAAATAGTGGGTCAGCAGCATGTAACGAGGACGCTGCAAAATGCATTTGCTGCCGGACGTATTTCCCATGCCTATCTTTTTTGCGGTACTCGGGGAACCGGCAAAACCACCACAGCCAAAGTATTGGCTAAGGCCCTTAATTGTGTGGAAGGCCCCGGGGGGCAGCTGTGTAACAGCTGCGACAATTGCCGGGCCGTCAATGAAGGGCACTCCATGGACGTAATAGAAATAGATGCCGCCTCCAACAGGGGTATTGATGAAATTAGGGACTTAAGAGAGAAGATCAATTTTTCTCCCTCCAGCTGCAAGTACAGAGTTTATATCATTGATGAAGTACATATGTTAACCAATGAGGCCTTTAATGCCCTTTTAAAAACCCTTGAGGAGCCTCCGGCCCATGTTATTTTCGTACTGGCTACCACCGAACCGCATAAAGTGCCGATAACCATTCTGTCCAGGTGTCAACGTTTTGATTTTAGACCTATTTCCGCTCCCGAAATGGTTGGTCGCATGCAGGAAGTGGCCGAGAAAACAAACCTGGAGATAAGCGAAGAGGCATTATATGTTATATCTAGGGTTGCGGACGGTAGTTTGAGGGATGCTTTGAGCATTATGGACCAGGCATCATCCCTGGGAGAAGGAAAAATTACCCCGGAAGAGATACACCGCATTTTAGGAACTGTGAATGAAGATGTAATTAGAAGTATGACAGAAAAACTGGTCAAAGGTAATACTGCCGATGCGGTAAGAATGATAGATACACTCATTGCCGAGGGAAAAGATTTACGTATTTTTGCTCGCCAAATGGGTTCTTATTTAAGAGAACTTTTAGTTAAGAGTATGGTCGGGGATGAAAAAGACAGGCGCCTACTTTTACAGATTACTAAACTTCTTGTACAGTATGAGCAAGAAATGAAATGGAGTTCGCAGCCCCGCTTGTTATTTGAATTGTTTGTATTTGAATCTGTAGACGGCGGAGGACATAATTCCGGCCATGATTTGGCTTTACGCCTGGCGCGTCTGGAGGCCAAGGTAGAGGAAGTCATTAATACAAAGGGTTCTTTTAACGAAATAAATGCTACATATACAGCAAAAGAAACAAATGATGATGGACCTAAAATTCAATATGAGTATGAGTCATGGGAAAACTATATTGAGCTAGGAAACAAAAATGGCAGTTCAGGGAATGATACTATAACAAAGGAAAAAGTTGAAGTAAAGGAAGAAGTTAATACAAAGGAAGAAGTTAAGGCAAAGAAGGAAAGTGCAGTAACGAAAGAAGTTGATGTAAAGGAAGAAGTCGTTGCAAAGGAAGCAAAGACCATAAACGGCAATTCAGCTGGTGAGGCACCAAAGGGTAATGTACCCAAAGACAGTATACCAGTAGAAAGAATCAGTAGGATGTGGCCTCAAATTTTGGAGGCGGTGAACAAGGAAAGTAAGGCTACTCGTGCCTATTTGGAATTGTCTTGGCCCGCGAGTGTTGCCGGAGATATGTTAACAGTGGGTTTTGAAGACGAAGATATTGCTAAAGATATGATGGAAAAGGAAAGTAATCAAAAAATACTTATTCGTGTTTTGAGATCTTTTTTTAAAGGCAATTGGACTGTTCGCTGTAGTAGCGGGCTAAATAGACCCCAAAAGTGGCGAGAAGAGGAACGGGGTCTGGATTTTGAAGGTATTGCACAGATTTTTGAGGCTGAAGAGGTGGATAAGGCACCTCCTGAGTAATATATTAGACTTATGATAGTGAATAAAAGGGAGGATATTTAATGGGTGGAAATATGAATAAAATGATGAAGCAGGTTCAGAAAATGCAGACGCAAATGGCTAAGATGCAGGAAGAGATAAATGAACGTACTGTGGAATGTACCGCTGGTGGTGGTGCGGTCAAGGTAGTTGCTAACGGTAAGCAGGAAATAGTATCAATAGAAATCCAGCCGGAAGCAGTGGATCCGGAAGATGTGGAAATGCTGCAGGATCTTATTTTGACGGCAACAAATGATGCATTAAAACAAGTTCGGGATATGATGAATAAAGAAATGGGTAAACTCACCGGCGGTATGAATATTCCCGGACTCACTTAAAAGGGTGAGTATATGAAAAGTGGTGGGGCTATAGAGCGCCTGGTGCGTGAACTATCCGGATTGCCGGGTATTGGACCGAAAACGGCTCAACGCCTGGCTTTTTACCTTTTAAGTGCTTCTCCGGAGATCGGTCAAAATTTGGCCCAAGCTATACTGGAGGCACGTAATTCCATAAAATATTGCTCTGTGTGTGCCAACTTAACAGATAAGGACCCGTGCAGGTTATGCGATGATGTAAACAGAACTCCGGATGTAATCTGTGTGGTACAGGATTCTAAAGACGTCATGGCTATGGAAAAAAGTCATGGTTTCAGGGGATTGTATCATGTGCTTCATGGTGCCTTACAGCCATCGGAGGGAATCGGTCCTGACCAGCTTTCTATAAGGCAGCTTTTAAAGCGGTTGGAGGGTGACAGGGTTAAAGAAGTCATTTTAGCTACCAATTCCAATGTGGAGGGTGATGCTACTGCCATGTACCTGGCAAAGATAATAAAGCCGCTGGGGATAAAGGTGACCAGGATTGCCCATGGCTTGCCGGTAGGTTCGTATTTGGAGTATGCGGATCAAATTACCCTGGCTAAAGCAATGGAAGGAAGGCGTGAAATGCAGTGACATATTTGCCATTCTTATCCATATAATGAGGACAAGGGGTTCCCATGGAGGTGTATGGATATGGAATGGAAATACATTATTATGGCGCTTTTGGGGTCTTTGGGTATTTTGTTGATGGGATCGTCAGTGCTGCGTCCCTTAAGGCTGTTGCTGAATCTTACCGTATGTTTTACCTTAGGTGCTGTGTTTCTTGTGGCCTTTAATTTGTTTTTGGAGATGCTGGGCATGCACATTGGGGTAAACCCTTTTACCGCCTTGTTAGCCGGGGCGCTGCATCTCCCCGGTATTGTGTTGCTATTGATTCTTAATTATTTATTTCTAAATTAATTAGAGTGCAGGCAGAATAATTATAAGCACTTGCTTGACGTGGTACAGTATTTGCAATATATTTTAATAAAATGTCACATTGATTTACATTATCCCGATTTAAGAGGGATAATGATTTTTAAATTCTTGAAATTAGAAATAAAATTTTTAAAGATTTTAAAACCCTTGGGGGGTGCATATGATATTACTAATCGTATAGTGGAGGGTTACATTGGCGAGTATGCCAGTGGCAAGAGTGAAGTGGCAGTAAACAGGGCAATTGACCTTTTTAACCAGGGTCACCAGGATGTTACTTTGGTAGACTTGGATATAGTAGAACCTTGTTATACACTGCGCCCCATTAAAAACAAATTGCAATCTTTGGGCTTACATGTGTTAGCGTGGGAAACCCGTGAAACCATAGGTCTGGGTGAAGCTGGTAATGTTTTACGTGCAGAAAATAAATGGGCCTTACGCCGTGATGGCGATGTAATACTGGATATTGGCTACGGTGCAGAGGGTGCTAAAACATTAAATCTCCTGGAAGGTGCCAAAGAGGAAGAAAATTTGCATCTACTGGTTGTGGTTAATATAGCACGACCTATGACAGCTACAGTAAATGACATCGTAGAATATGTAAACGGAATGGGCACTGTCCACGGGCTGATAAATAACAGCCACCTGGGTGACGATACCGATATTGACATCATCCAGGAAGGAGCACAGATGGTATCCCAGGCCGCAAAACGACTGGGGTTACCCCTGGTAGCTACAGCTGCTGTACAGGAACTTGCCGAGCAAATGAATTGGCGTGATTGTATGGGAAATCCCGTACGCGGCTTGAAAAGGTACATGCCCTGTACATTGTGGTAGCAACTGTTACTTTCGTGACAAGGGCTGAAAATCAAAATAATCTTCCTAATTTATAGTTAGGACTTGTTTGAGTTGTCTAAACAATCGATTTAATTTTAATTATTGGTTAAAGCTTGCAGCAATATAATTGTAACTTTATCGCTGCAGTTTTTAGGTATATCTAAGGAGGTGCATCCAGTTTAAATGGCTGAAAAAGTCATCCAAGAAGAAAAGCGGGTCTTTATGACCGGTAACGAAGTGGTTGCCTGGGGTGCATTAGCAGCTAATGCTGAAATTATGTATGGGTATCCTATTACACCCCAAAACGAGATTATGCATTACTGGACAAGGTTGGCTCCCAAGAATGAGCGGGAGTTTCTGCAGACAGAAGATGAATTGTCGGCAGGATTCACAACCAATGGGGGCGTAATGGCCGGTAGGCGTGCTTTCACCGCTACTGCTGGTCCCGGGAACACCTTAATGCAGGAGCCTATCAGCATGGCAGAAGCAATGCGCCTGCCGACTGTAACTATTGTTCAGCAGCGGGGTGGTCCGTCTACTGCTACAGTTATTTACTCGCAGCAGGAAGTGACATTGACTACTCTGGGTGGTAACGGAGAAGGACTCCGTGTTGTTTATTCTACCGCTACCCACCAGGAATTGTTTGATTACACCATCAAGGCTTTTAACACTGCATGGAAATACCGCTTCCCCACTTTCGTACTGGCGGACGGTTACCAGGCCAAGATGAGGGAATCTCTCGTCATGTATGATCCGGCAGCAAAGGGAATCGAAATGTTTCCCACAGAGCCTTTTGTAGGTAAAGAAGGCACACCGGGTGTTGACAGAGAGCCAGGACATTTCCGCAACACTTATAACGTCGAAGAAGAATTATACGACGTTTTGCAACAACATTTTGCAGACTACAATAAAATGACACCGGAAGTCGCAGAATACAAAGAAATAGGCAGCAAGGAATCAAAGGTAGTTGTAATTGCTCACGGTGTTGTTGCCCGGGGAGCGAAGGCGGCTGTGGAAGACCTTAGAGCAGAGGGATTCAATGTAGGTTTCTTCCGTCCCGTAACTCTGCGTCCTTTAGCTGTTCCTGAACTTAGGGAAGTAGCTAATAATGCCGATAAAATTTTGGTTGTTGAGTCAGCCAACGGTCAAATGGATCGCTTGCTCAAAGAAGCCATCTATGGTTGCTCAGCTGAGATGTTGTCCTTGTTTAAGCCTGGCGTTGGTATCACCGCGGAGGAAATTGAAGCCAGGGTTAGAGAAATAGTTTAGAGACGCAGATATATGTTAATTAGACTGCAATAAATTTGTTATTCCGGGCTAGATTAATGTTACGGGAGAGATAGAAAGGAGGCCCCTTTTATGTCAGTTCAGCTTGCCATGCCTAATTGCTGGCGTATGGAAAGCAAGCCGCATAAGTTTTGTCCCGGCTGTGGGCACGGTATTGTTTTAAAAGCCTTGGGACAGGCCATCGATGAATTAGGTATTCAGGATAGGGCTGTATTTGGTTGTGATATCGGTTGTTCACTGCTTGCATGGGATTTTTTCAACATTGATACCATTCAGACTCACCACGGGCGGACTAACCCCGTTATTACCGGAATTAAGCGTGCCAACCCCAACGTGATTGGTGTTGCGTACATGGGTGACGGCGGTGGCTATGCTATAGGATCTCAGCATCTTGTTAATGCAGCCGCGCGGAATGAAAACATAACAGCAATAGTGGTAAATAATACCCAGTACGGTATGACCGGTGGCCAAATGGCACCCACTACATTACCAGGACAGAAAACGGAGACTTCACCTTACGGTCGTGATGTAGCAAAGACCGGTAATCCTACTCTGGGACCGGAAATGGTTTCCGCCATTACTCCGGACGGTGCTTATGTGGCCCGGGGTACGGTTTCCAATGTTAAGCAGCTTACTAAATTCATTAAAAATGCACTGGAAAATCAAATGAACGGTAACGGCTTTAGCTTTGTTGAAGCATTATCGACGTGCCCCACTAACTGGAGAACCAATGCCGCAGATACCTGGAAATTCCTAGAGAAGGAAATGTCCCAGTACTTTACAGTGGGTGAATTAAAAGCCCCCGGTTCCCAGAATGAGGAGGGACAGGCTAATGGGTAGAGCTTGGAAAATAGCTTTAGCAGGTGAAGGCGGTCAAGGGGTACAATCAGTAGCCCAAATTTTGGCCGAAGCTGCCAATGAGCAGGGTAGGGAAGCTCTTTATATCCCTAACTTTGGTGTTGAGCAGCGCGGTGGAGTTTCGGTGGCGTATCTTCAGATCGGTGATGTAGCTATCGGTGCTCCTAAGTTCCAAACTGCAGACATTGTAGTTGCTCTAAGTGATAGAGCTATTCATCGTACTCGCAAATATGTTGGTCCGGAAACCGTTTTCGTTTACGATTCCGGTATCGAGGGAATTACTGATAACGACCTGCCTGATAATGCCAAGAAGGTTTTTGGTATTCCGGCTTTGGAAGTTGCCAAGAATGAACTGCATCCCAGGGTCTTTAACGTAATTATTATGGGTGCGGTTGTTAAGGCTACCGACGTTGTACCGGAAGAGAAGGTTAAAGAAGCCATTGAGAAGAAATTAGGCTATAAATTTGAACAGAATCCCAAGTTAAGAGAAATGAATTTCAAGGCCATTGAACGTGGTGCTCAGTTAGTGGCCGAGGCATTATAAGGGGGGTGGCTTATGTCCATTGATTTCAAGGGACGGACACTGGAAGTTGAAAAAGGAATGTGGAGTATTTTCCCTGGACTATGCAAAGGTTGTGGGCTTTGTATTGAAAAGTGCCCCAAAAAATGCATGAGCTGGTCAGATATCCTAGGCGTTTACGGTACTCCTGCAGTGGAGATAAACGATGAATGTATCGCCTGCGGCATTTGCCAGACCGTTTGTCCGGATACCGCTATTGCGGTGGAAAAGAAGAAAAAGGAAAATTAATAGTAAAAGAGCTGCGGCAGTATGCCGCAGCTCTTTTTTTGCGAAAATAGATTTACAAGTTAGTTTGTGTATATAAAGTTCATGGGAGTTTTTATTGTAAAAGGAGCGTATACCAAAAGCGTTTGCATGTTGTAACTCCGGGGTCGGCTTTTTGACGGGATTAACGGGATGCTCGGGATAGGATTAAAAACAAAGAGAAAGGAAAAGGCAAACACATTAGACAGGATGACAGGATTTGTAGGATAAAGGATTATTAGATAGCAAGAAATACCCAGAATCCAACCTGCGCCTTGCCCTGGAATTTGATGGCCACAATTCGAAGGTTTTTAGTCCTGTTCCTCTCTGTCGGTATTTGGTAAAATAAAACCAAAATCACGGGAGGATTTTAAATGCCTTTGCGCCTTGTTATGGGACGGGCAGGTACAGGAAAAACCCACACTTGCTTGGATGAGATAACTAAACAAATGAAGGCAGACCCTTTGGGATCGCCTTTAATATTTATTGTGCCTGCACAGGCCACCTTTAATATGGAGCGCGAACTAGCGGCTCGGGGAGGCAGCATACGTGCACAAGTTTATAGTTTTAAACGCCTGGCTTACCGGGTACTAAGGGAAACCGGGGGAGCGGCCAACTACCCGGTTACGGAATTGGGCCGTCGCATGATCCTAAAAAATATACTTTTAGACCATAAACAAAATTTACACCTTTTAGGTGCCTTACATAACCGTACGGGCTTTTTAGCATCTTTATCAGAAATTATTAGTGACTTTAAAACATGTAAGGTGTTGCCGGAACATTTAAGCGATTTGTTGGAGAAAAAGGACCAGGGCAGAATGGAAATGAAACTACAGGATTTAAGCCTTGTATATTCCAGTTTGGGTGCAAGACTGGCGGATAAGCTAACAGACCCTGATGACTATTTGGACTTATTAGCTGAACAAATTCCTGCCGCTTCATTGCTGGACGGCTGCCGGGTATGGATAGACGGTTTTGTCTCTTTTAACCCGCAGGAGTGGGCGGTGATACAAAGGCTGTTGGGTAAGGCAAGGAATGTAACTCTCACGCTGTGCGCTGACAAAAATTCGATCCGGGGTGACTTGCCAGCACACCACCCGTTTACAAAATCAAGAGAAACATTTGACCGTATACAGCGCCTGGCGGGCAAAGAGGGGACAGAGATCAGAGCCATCTTTTTAAATCCCGGCCCTTCATCACGGTTTGCCGCAGCTCCGGAGCTGTCACATCTGGAGAGTAATTTTTTCAATTATCAGGCCCGCCCTTGCAGAGAAAATGTACGGAAGATAACACTAATGTCAGGGGTAAATCTAAGGGCCGAAGTAGAGGGTGTGGCACGTGCCATACGTCGTCTGCTAAGGGATCAGGGCATGCGGTTGCGTGAGATAATGATAGCGGTGCGGGACGTGGATATTTATTTTCCATTGCTGCGCAAGATACTGGCAGATTATGAAATCCCATTTTTCATTGACCACCGAAGACCGGTTATGCATCACCCGCTGGTGGAATTGCTCCGTTCTACACTGGAAGTATGGCATTCACAATGGTCCTATGAGCCTATTTTCCGCTATTTGAAAAGTGGCCTGACCCGGGTGAGCCGGGAGGAAGTGGATATATTGGAGAATTATGTTTTAGCTGCGGGCATCCGAGGAAGTTCCTGGTATAATGAACGGCCCTGGCATTATGTGCCGGAAAGGCTGTGGGCAGGTGAAAAGCCGGGGGATGAAAAAGCGGACGATATGTTGGATAATGTTAACCAAATTCGCAGCAAGACGGTTAAAGAATTGAGGACTGCACAGCTTAAAATGCATGAAGTTGCCGCAGGGAGGCCCCGGCGCATGTCAGGCCGTGAGTGGGCAAGTATCCTTTTAGAGTTGTGTATGGATTTGGAGGTTCCCCGCCGGCTGAATGAATGGGGTGTGGCTGCTCTGAATAGTGGTCAACCTGACCTGTCCCGGGAACACCGGCAGATTTGGAAACTGGTGGGGGGACTATTGGATGAATTTGTAGAGTTGCTGGGTGATGCCGAACTTACCTCTCCGGAGGTCATGGCAGTGCTTGATTCCGGTCTGGAGGCTGTGCACTTTAGCCAAATTCCGCCGGGGCCCGATGCCGTTACCGTGGGGAGCGTAGAACGATCACGACCGCCTGGAGACATAAAAGCTCAATTTATCCTGGGTTTGACAGAAGCATCTTTACCGGCTAATAGCCGCCGTTACGGCGTGTTAACGGAAAAAGAGCGGGAGGAATTATCCCATCGCTTGGCTGCCCATGACTATGACATGTTACCCGGCCCGGGTGACCGGCTGCGCCAGGAACAGTATTTAATCTACAGGGTTCTTACCCGCACAGGGGGGCATTTATGGCTTAGCTATCCTTTGGGAGACAGTGAGGGCCGGGCAGTCACCCCTTCCCCGGTATTTCGCCGGGTACAAGAACTTTTTCCGGTGTTGAAAGCGGGGCTTTTGACTGCCGAGCCTCCCGGTGGTGATGACGACATTTTTTTTGCTGAGCATCCCGCTGCATTGGTTCCTCGCCTTCCATTACGCTGGCAGGAATCGTCCTGGGGGCGTGCAGTACACCCTGTATGGTGGCGTATTTATAATATTCTGCTGGAGAAAGAGAGGTGGGCTGAGAAGCTGGGTTGGCTTGTTGATGGCTTCACCAACCGTAATGTGGAGCTGCCTTTGGGGGACAACCTTGCCTTCAGAATTTGGGGAAGGCAAAGGAAGCAGGGAAAAACTATCCCGGGAAGTGTTTCCAGCCTGGAACGCTTTGTAAAATGTCCCTTTTCTCATTTCTTGGCTCATGGATTAGGCCTCAAGGAAAGAGCAATTTACAGATTAGACCCCCCTGATACCGGACAGCTTTATCACGAAGCTATGCGCCGGTTTGTGGAGTATGTATCCACCAATGGACCGGGATGGGATAATCTACAAAAGCAAGAGGTGCCGGAAATTTGTTCCGGCCTGGTGGATGAGCTGGCACCCAGCCTACAAGGGAATATTTTGCTTAGTAGTGCCCGCTTGCGGCGGCAAAAAGAACGCCTGGCGGAACGTGTTTCCGCTTCCGCTTATGCGCTGGTGGAGCAGTTGAAAAGCAGCGGTCTGCGCCCTGCTGCGCTGGAGGTCTATTTTGGTCCGAAGGTAAGGCCGGACCAACTGCAAAGTAAACAGAATCAATACTTTTGGCCGGAACTATTTTTACCTCCCCTGGAAGTAGAATTGGGGGGAGGGGTTTCGTTGACTCTTGGCGGTAGAATTGACCGCGTAGACCTGGGTGCCAATCAAGAAGGGCTTTATTTAAGTGTCGTTGACTACAAGTCGGGGCGGGAAAAGCTGGACCTGGGCCGGGTACTGGGCGGGGAACAGATGCAACTGCTGGTTTATTTATGGGTTGCGATGCAGTATTTCGAAGCATTGTGCTGCCGCGGTGAACAAAAAATACAGCCGGCAGGGGCGTTTTACTTTAGTGTACAAAGGCCGGTTTTGGACGTGGATAATCCCAATCTGCACCCGGAAGATTTAGCTAAAGAGTTGCTGAAGCAGTTTAAACTTTCAGGTTGGTTGGTGGATAATGGAACGGATTTCTTTCGTTTTATGGATAAAAATTTAGGGCCGGGTCTTGCTTCCGAGGTTGTTCCCGCTGCCTTGAAAAAAGATGGCAGTATCTCCGGCCGCCAGAAAGCTTCGGTGTATACACCGGGTGAGTTTAAGTGGTTGTTAAGTGGCTTGAACGACTTGTTGGCCAGGGTTGGAAAGCATATTGTCCAGGGAAGGGTGGATATCGCGCCCTTAAAGAGCGGACAGAATACTGCCTGCCGGTTCTGCCCTTACGGCCCGGTTTGCCGTTTTGACCCCTGGCTGCCGGAAAACTGTCACCGTACTTCAAACCACGATGCTAAGGAATTACGCCAACGGCTAGAGCATGAGGCTCGAAGGAAGGAGGGAAATCCTCTTGTCCTCTATGACTTGGACTAAAGAACAGAAAGATGCCATTGAAACCCGCGGGGGAAATCTTTTGGTTTCCGCTGCTGCCGGCTCCGGAAAAACAGCAGTTTTAGTGGAAAGGATCAATAATACGCTTTTAGAAAGCAAGCCTCCGGTGGATATTGACCGGCTGCTGGTGGTTACTTTTACCGAGGCTGCAGCCGGAGAAATGCGACAAAGGGTAGGGAAGGTACTGGCCGAAAAAATTAAGGCCATGCCGGATAATGAACATTTACAGCATCAGTTGCTCTTGTTACCCAGGACTCATATTGGTACTATACACTCTTTTTGCGGTGAGGTCATTCGCAATTATTTTTACATGTTAAAATTGGACCCTGGTTTCCGGGTCATGGACGCAAATGAGATGTCTATGCTACGTTCTGAAGTGCTGGACAATGTGTTGGAAGAATTATATGAGGTGTATAAGGATGCGGCTGCAGACGACCCTTTCATCTACCTAGCTCGCACATTGGCCGGGCGGCACGGTGATGACCGGCAATTGGAGCAAATAGTGCTCAGCCTATATGAATTCGCGCACAGCCTGCCTCGGCCCGAAGCCTGGTTAAACAGGTTGGCTAAATCCTTACAAAATGCGGCAGGGCTCCCCTGGGAAGATCAGCATTGGGTAGAAGAATGGCGCGAGATGCTGCACCTGGAAATGGATAATTGGGTGGCAAGCTTGGAAGAGGCACAGCTGCTGGCTATGTCTCCGGGCGGCCCCCCCCAATATGTTGATGTTTTAACCGGTGAGCGTGAAAAAATAAAACACTGGCAGGGCTTCATCAATGGTTCCTTTGATGAACTCCGGGCCGTTGTAAAAGAAGGATTAAAATGGCCGCAGTTACCTCGGGTGACAAAGGGTGAAGCGGAAGAAGAGATAAAGAAAAGAATCCAGGATTTAAGGAATAAGGTTAAAAAGCAAATAGGTGTGTTATATAAGGATTTCTTATCTCGCCCTGCCGGAGAGATTTTAGAGGACTTTGGCAAGGTTGCGCCGTTGGTTCAGGCTCTGGTGGAAGTGGTATTGGCCTTCAAAAAAGCTTACCAGGATGCCAAGGGAGAGCGCGCCGTGGTGGATTTTTCCGATTTAGAACACTTTGCGCTAGCAGTATTGGCCAGCAACGGTGAGGGGTCCCCCTGGGGAGATGTATCGCCTGAAGACCCGGACCAAGAGCTGCTCCCGTCGCCGGCGGCCCTGCAATATCAAGAACATTTTACAGAGGTACTGGTAGACGAATACCAGGATATTAACGGTATTCAGGAAGCAATACTGGGATTAGTGTCCCGGGATGATAACCGGTTTTTAGTGGGAGATGTAAAGCAAAGCATATACCGTTTCCGGCTGGCAGACCCCATGGTTTTTTTACAGTGTTACAGGCAATTCAAGGACTTTGATGACCGGGAAGGAACTAAGCCTGGCCGGCGTCTGGATTTGAGCAGTAACTTTCGCAGTCGCCCCGACTTGCTGGATGCAGTTAATTACTTTTTTCAGCGCCTGATGAGCAGGCGGGTAGCCGAAGTGGATTATGATGAGCGGGCCCGGCTTAATCCCGGCCTTGAGCATCCCTGTGCTACGTTAACAGAAAAAGAAGAACCGGTTGAGTTTCACCTGCTGGACTATAGCAATCCGCAATCCGAAGGCACAGAGGGAGAGCCTGAAAAAGAGGATTTGGACCTTCTCCAACTGGAAGCGCGGTGGGTGGCACAGCGTATTTACAGGATGATTATAACGGATGAGTATATGGTCTACGACCGGGACAGTGATTCATACCGTCGGTGCAACTGGCGGGACATTGTAGTACTGATGCGATCTCCCAAAGGGCGGGTGGGAGTTTTCCTGGAAGAATTTCGCCGTCTGGGGATACCGGCGTATGCAGACGGGGCTGGGGGGTATTTTGCCGCCCCGGAGGTGCAAACTGTCCTGGCACTGCTGCAGGTAATCGATAATCCCCGCCGTGATATCCCTTTAGCCGCAGTTTTGCGGTCTGCTGTGGTAGGGCTGAAGGCTGCTGACTTAGCAACAATTCGGCTGGAGAGCCCGGAAAGTAATTTTTATACGGCTGTTTTCAATTTTGCCGCAACAGGTTTAACGGCTGAATCCGGAGCAAAACAAAAATTAATCAACTTTTTGACTCACCTGAAAGAATGGCGTGACCTGGCCCGCCGGCTGTCCCCGGCGGATTTATTGGAAGAACTTTACCGCCAGACCGGTTACATTGATCTAGTAGGGGCTTTGCCCGGAGGAGCGGTTAGGCAGGCTAACTTACGTGCTCTTGTGGACAGGGCACGTCATTTTGACGGCACTGTATACAGGGGGTTGTTTCGTTTTCTCCGCTTTATTGAACAGGTGCAGGAAAAAGGAGGGGATCTGGATGCGGCGCGCTCTTTGGGGGAAAATGAGGATGTTGTACGTCTGATGAGCATACATAGATCCAAGGGGCTGGAGTTTCCTGTGGTGATAGTATCCGGCCTGGGCCGTAACTTTAACCTTAGGGACTTATCCGGTAGTTTTCTCTGGCACCGCCGGCTGGGATGTGGCCCTATTGTTACTGATCTGTCCAGGGGGGTTCGTTATCCTACGGTCTTACACAAGGTTATCCGGCATCGTCTTCGTCTAGAATCCCTAGCGGAAGAGATACGACTTTTATACGTGGCTTTTACCAGGGCGGAGGAAAAATTAATTATCACCGGTGCCCTAAAAAAATTAGACCGGGCGGTGGAGAAGTGGCGTAGCCAGGTTACTGCTATGCCGGCCGAAGGGACATTAAGTGCATCATTAATTGCCGGGGCAAAGGGGCCTTTGGATTGGCTGGGACCTACCCTGTGGGCACACCCGGCACTTACCGGTAGCCATAGCGGCGTAGAGTCCAAGGAATTTCATGGTGATAACTGGCGGTTAATTCTCTGGCCGTCATCCAGTCTAATTCATTTAAGGAAAGTGTCAGAGCAAGAAAATGATACTGTGGACCTAACGTGGGTTGATTATATCAGTCAATTAAAGCCCTTCCCGGAAGATTGGATGCGGCACCGGGAAAAGGGCTATCAAGTTTTGGATGATGAAGAACTTCGCCGGCGTCTTTTCTGGGGGTACCCTTACGCAGAACTGGCTGGGCTACCCTCCAAGATAACGGTCACTGAATGGAAGCACAAGCAGGAGGAGACGGAAGAAAGAAACATGGGCTCTCCGGTTGAAATTAGCGTTATAAAGGACTCCATCAGTGAAGGGCAGGATTCGCTGGCCGGACTCGATTTGCCGGCGTTCTACACGGGTGCCCGGCAGGGCGGGGCTGAGCGGGGGCAAGTGGTGCACCTGGTGATGGAAAGGCTGAGTTTAGACGTCCCGCTGGATAGCTCCGGTGTGCAGTTCCAGTTAGAGATGATGGTAAAGCAAAAGATTCTACGGCCGGAACAGAGGGAACTAGTGCAGGAAGAAGCTATTGTACGGTTCTTTGCCGGCAGCCTGGGACAACGTTTGCTGGACGCGTTCCGGCAGGGACGCCTGCGCCGGGAAGTGCCCTTTACCCGGAATGTTGATGTGACCGAGCTTTATCCGAACCTTACAGGGAAAGTTGCGGCAGGAGAATCTATTTTGTTGCAGGGTGTTATTGACTGCCTTTTAGTGGAAGAAGATGGACTGGTGATTATTGATTATAAAACCGACCGGTTAACGGAAAATCACTTGATAGAAGTTGTCAAGCGTTACCAGGTGCAGTTGGAATTGTATAGCAGGGCTGCAAGTGCTATACTGCAGCAACCGGTAAAGGAAAGGTATTTATATTTCTTTGCTTTAAACAGAGCGGTTGTAGTTTGAACAGAAAGTCACCCCGGGCACGGCAGTTATCGTTAGTAAGTGCTCTCTGACATTTGCTTTTGCAATTGCATATCTTATAATATAGTCACAAGTAGGAGGGTCTAGGCATGGCAAAAGCAATTTCTTGCATGGTTTGCGGAAATAATGTTCCGGTACCCCGGGGGCTTTTAATTCATGGGTTTTTGCTTTGCCGTGCCTGTGAGGACAGGATTAAGAATATATCCCCGGGCGACCCGGATTACGGTTTTTATATGAACGGGCTTAAGAAAATATGGTGTTCCCGGGGAGCATGATCTTCTGACAGTGACTTTCGCTTTCTGTCTATCCGCATGCGCCTGTGGGTTAGTTCTATGTCAGTTTTGATTTGTTGCACTGTAAATAGGTCAACACCTAAAGCTTTTGATATCTCCATATCACTATATCCTTTTTTCCAAGCTGCAATAATTCTTTTGACGTTAGTTCTGTACTTTTTAGACAGAGCTTTATCGTCAATTTTATCATGTCTGCGAACCATTTGTTGGTCACATCCTTTCCGAAGGATTTTTTTTATACTTTAGGAAACTATACCTGGCCATATTTATGGCCAGGAAAAAGGAGAAAAGTACTGAAAAGCGCGCGCTAAGGGAACTGATTTAGCACGCTTTTCTTGTCTTCGCACAGCCTGTAAGACCCCGCCCCCGCATAAGGAAAGGGGACACACCTGCTGAAGCTTGGGTATTTCTCTGGGGACAGGAATGTCCCCAACTAAAGGGACTAACAGGCTGTAAGCTCGAAATAAGTGCAACTAAGGTTCAGATGGGGTCAAAACCACACCTGAACCAAGTTTTCTTTATTTTTACCGCACTACCGATTACTTATTACGATAAACACTGGCAATAAAGCTTTGTTTATTGGAAGGCCTTCCAACGTATGATAAAATACTTAATTAAGAGGTTGTTCTAAAGCCAGCTCAAGAGCCACGTCGAATAAGGAGTAGAATAGGGAGTATTATAAGTTAATGGAAAGAGCACCGTTATTTGAAAAAATATTAAATTACAGTCAAAAATACATGGCACGTTTTCACATTCCCGGGCACCGGCAGGGAGCGGGTTTGCCGCCCGAACTGCAAAATTTGGCACCGGAACTAGTTAAAATGGATTTAACTGAAGTGCCCGGGCTGGATGATTTGCATAGCCCCGAGGGTGTAATTGCCGAGGCTCAAAGTCTGGCGGCCTGCCTGTACGGTGCAGATAATACTTATTTTCTGGTAAACGGTACTTCATGCGGTCTGCAGGCTTTGGTTTTATCCGTGGCAGGTGAAGGTGACCGTATACTTGTACCCAGGAATGCTCACAGTTCAGTATTGGGAGGACTTATTTTTAGCGGTGCAGTTCCTGAATACCTACAGCCGAAAATTATTCCTTACTTTGAAATTGCGTCCGGCATCCCGGCAGGTGATGTAGCGCATAGAATATCTACCAAAAACAAATACAAGGCTGTTTTAGCCATTCATCCCACTTATTATGGGACGGTTGGTGATCTGACCGGTTTAGTGCAGGCTTCCCACCAGGTGGACATGCCGGTCATTGTGGACGAGGCACACGGAACACACCTATATTTTCAAGCTCAAACACCCTGTGGCGCCCTTAAGTGCGGGGCCGACGGTGTAGTACAAAGCGTGCATAAAACAGGGGGCTCTTTTACCCAATCTTCTTGGCTCCACCTTAAGGGAGATCGTATAAATAAAAAGAGGCTTAAGGATTCTTTACGGTTGGTTCAAACTACCAGTCCCTCATACCTTTTGATGGCTTCTCTGGATGCGGCCCGCTTGCAGTTGACGGTACACGGCAAGCAAATTATGCAACGCACCCTGGAACTGGCAGTGGAGGCGCGTGAATCTATTTCCCAAATTAAAGGGCTGGTTCTTCTCGGGGAAGAACATACCGGGACCGGATTTGCCGGTATCGACCCCACGCGGCTGGTAATTTCGGTTAAGGGATTGGGTTTAACGGGTTACAAAGTAAAGCAGATTTTAAGTTCTCGTTATGGCGTGGAAGTGGAGATGGCCGATATTAATAATGTCGTAGCAATAATCAGTTTGGGTACAACTCCCAATGATGTTCATCTGCTTGTAAAGGCATTGCATAATTTATATGATCGCGAGAGGCATAATGCCGGAAAAGGACAAGTGAGCATGGTACTGCCGCCTGTTCCGCCCCTTAAACTGTCGCCGCGGCAAGCCTGGATGACCGGATCCCGCTCCGTGAAAATTAATGAGGCGTCCGGGCAAATAAGCGGGGAAATGGTTTGTGTATACCCGCCGGGAATTCCGGTTCTTTATCCCGGTGAGGAAATCACCGCAGAAGTAATGGATTATTTACAGGCGGTACGTAAAATGAAACTACACTGCCAGGGTCCGCAGGATCCTGAACTAAACTATATAAGGGTTCTGGATTATTAATACCGTCTAAAAAAAATAGCTTATATTTATTTAATTGTACTTATTAAGATAAAGATGATATATAGTATGCTGGAATCGTAAAATTTTCTTACATCGAAAAATGTTTTATTGGTGGTCCATAAATTGTACGGAAGCGGAGTGTTTTTAAAGTGCAGCGGGGACTGTTCATCGTATTTGAAGGCATAGACGGGTGCGGAAAAACCACCCAGGTAAAATTGCTGGCAGAAAGATTTAATAAACTGGGGCAAGATGTGGTGGTTACCCGTGAGCCCGGGGGCACCCGTATTGGCGGTCAAATCAGAGAATTGCTTTTGCACCCCGCCAACGGGGAAATCACACACCGGGCCGAAGCTTTGTTATACGCAGCGGACCGGGCCCAGCACGTGGGAGAAAAAATACTACCCGCATTGCGCGCAGGTAAAACAGTGATATGTGATCGTTTCACTGATTCCACCCTGGCGTATCAGGGTGGTGGAAGAGGTGTGGACAGCGAATTTCTGGGTTGCCTGAATGAATTGGCTGCACCGAAGGTGTCCCCGGACTTGGTTTTTGTACTTGATATGCCGCCGGAAGTGGCAATGAAAAGACTTGTGGGCAAGAAATCTGTTGTTGACCGGTTGGAGGCAGAGGACCTGCAATTCTATAACCGGGTTAGAGAGACCTACCTGGTATTGGCCAGACAATCTCCCGCTCGCTGCAAGGTTTTAAATGCTCAGATGACAGTTGAAGAAGTGCACCGGCAGGTATGTAACTACTTGGGAGGGCTGTCCGTTGAACAGCTTTAAGGACATTATCGGTCACGGGGAAATTATAAGCCTCCTTGCCGGAGCCCTTAAAGGTGGGCGTGTTTCTCACGCTTATTTGTTTAGTGGTCCCGGGGGAGTCGGTAAGACCACAACGGCAATGGCTTTTGTGAAATCCTTACTTTGTAGTGAGCCTCAAGGGGGAGGTGCTTGTGGCTTGTGCCGGAGCTGTAGGCAGTTTGAGTCCGGTAATCATCCCGATCTGCACTATATAATGCCGGACGGTGCAACTATAAAAATATCTCAAGTGAGACAGCTGCACGAGGGCGTATCTTTACGTCCTTTCCAAAGTACCCGTCAAATATTTATTATCTCCGGAGCCCACAGTATGACCAGAGAAGCAGCCAATAGTTTTCTTAAGGTTCTGGAAGAACCTCCGGCGGGAGTGGTGTTTATACTTATATCTGATAACCCACAGTCACTTCTGTCCACTATTTCATCTCGTTGCCAGCAAGTAAATTTCAGACCCCTTTCCGATCAAGAAATCCGTACGGGTTTACAGAGGTTAAAGGGTATAAGTGAAGAGCAAAGTGGCCTGCCGTCAGCACTGGCCGGTGGAAGCCTGGGACAGGCCTTGGAATTATTGGAAAATGATACAGAACGTAATCAAGTAACTTCTTTGCTGGATAAACTTGATAGAGCCGCGGCGACTGAAGTCACTTTTTTAGCCGGCGAACTGGCTGGGCAAGAAGTTAACTTTCAGCGCTTTATGGATATGCTCATGTTATGGTATAGGGATATTTTGATGTGTAAAAAAGGCATGACAAATTTAATAGTAAACAGGGATCATGCCCATATTATTAACGCTAAGGCACATCAGTTATCAGTGCATAGAATCATTAAGAATATGAAAGTCGTAGAACAAACGAAAACAAAATTAGCTTTCCGTGCCAATACGCGCTTAGCCTTGGAAGGACTGTTCTTTTCATTGGCAGGGATTAACGATAAAGAAGACTTGGTTCAGGTGGGTTTTTTTGCCCCCAACTGAACCTTAGTCGCAGTTATTTCGAGCTACAGCCTGTTTGATCCGCGACCTAAAAGGTCGGGGGCTTACAGGCTGTGCGAAGATAAATGAGGTGGTTGTTTGCCTAAAGTAGTAGGTATAAGGTTTAAGCCGGCAGGCAAAGTTTATTATTTTGACCCGGGTAGTTTTAACTTGTCTTCGGATGACGGTGTTATTGTGGAAACGGCAAGGGGCATCGAGTTTGGCTGGTTGGTTTCAGGGCCTAAGGAAGTTGATGAAGAAGAAGTGGTATTCCCTTTGAAACAGGTTTTGCGGGAAGCTACGCCCGAAGATGAACAAAAGGTCATTGAAAATAGGGAACAGGAAGAAGAAGCCTTTCAGGTTTGTTTAGAAAAAATTTATAATCACGACTTACCCATGAAATTAGTGGATGTGGAGAAAACCTTCGATGGTAATAAAATAATATTCTACTTCACCGCCGATGGCCGGGTTGATTTTAGAGAACTGGTAAAGGACCTGGCAGCTGTCTTTCGTACACGGATAGAATTAAGGCAGATAGGTGTTCGTGATGAAGCAAAAATGATGGGCGGACTGGGCTGCTGCGGTCGGGAACTGTGCTGCTGCTCGTGGTTGTCAGATTTTGCTTCAGTTTCCATCAGGATGGCCAAGGATCAGAATCTCTCTTTGAATCCAGCTAAAATTTCGGGGATCTGTGGCCGTTTAATGTGCTGTCTTAAGTTTGAGAGCGAGGCCTATGAACATGCCAAGGAGCTTTTTCCTGCCGCCGGGAGTAAGGTAATCACGCCGGACGGCGAAGGCAGGGTAACGGGTGTGAATATTTTTAAACAGATGGTCAGTGTTGAACTGAAAGAAAGCAAAATTATCCAAGAATACCAGTTTGATTCACTTGTCCCTAAGGCGGTGAAAAAAAATGATGCAACCTCTAATGAGAACAATAATTGGAATGGAAACCAGAATCAGCGATATGATGACGGATCTAAAGAGAATGAAAAATCACATTGAAGATTTAGAAGAAGAAAATTCCCAGCTTCGCCGCCAGTTGTCTATCATGTCCGGGGCCGGGGTGCAAAGTAACACGAACAGTCCCCCTGCAGCGCTGCAGAATTTAGTCCGGCTGTATCAAGAAGGGTTCCATGTATGCAATTTGCATTTTGGCCGCCTGCGCTCGGGTGACTGTTTATTCTGTTCGGCCTTCTTGTATAAAAAACAGGAGTAGGGAGGTGTGTATGTCTGACCGCTGCTGAAGGTACATTGTTTCTATGTGCTACACCGATAGGGAACCTGGAAGATATTACATTTCGCGCTCTCAGAATTTTGCAGGAGGTAGACTTGATTGCGGCGGAAGATACCAGGAGAACCAGGAAACTTCTTTCCTATTATGATATTCACACTTCCTTAACCAGTTATAACGAGCACAATCATAAACAGAAATGGGCCTATTTATTAGGTCTGCTGCAGAAGGGAAAAGACATAGCACTGGTCAGTGATGCAGGCCTGCCCGGGATTTCCGATCCCGGTGAGGCACTGGTGCAGGAAGTTGCGGCCGAAGGATTTACAGTTATTCCTGTCCCGGGTCCCAGTGCTGCTTTATCGGCTCTGGTGGTCTCGGGTCTGCCCACCGGTACTTTTGCATTTGAAGGCTTCCTGCCTGCAACCAGAAAGGCAAAACAACAGAGATTGGAAAGTTTGGCCGGGGATAGGCGAACACTGATTTTTTATGAATCACCGCACCGGTTAAGAGAGACTTTGGGGGAAATGTACCGGCAGCTGGGTGACCGCAGGATAGCAGTGGCAAGGGAGTTGACAAAGAAGTTTGAAGAGGTACTACGGGGCAGTACCGGGGAAATAGTGAAGTTTTTTGCCCAAAGTGAACCCAAGGGTGAATTTACCATAATTGTTGAAGGTGCCGGGAAAGAACAGGAAGGACAAAAGGATCTTTGGGATGTTTCCCTGTCCGAACATGTGTCCCAGCTTGTATCCCAAGGAATTCACCGTAAAGAAGCAATAAAAAAAGTATCCCGCCTCAGGGGTGTCCCCAAGCGGGAAGTTTATGATGAAGTCATAAGAGGGAAAGAAAATTAATTTCTTTCCCTCTCTTTCTTAACATCAAAAATAACCTAACTACAAAGCTAGCTAACTACAGAGCTAGATAGCTTCTTTAGAATCTACCTTGGCGTTTTCAAACATAGCTGTGGCGCATTCACGACAAACTAATTTACCGCGATAATGTTGAATATCCACGGCATTACCACAAAAAACACAGGCCGGCTCGTATTTTTTCAATACAATTTTTTCTGCATCAACATAAATTTCTAGCGCGTCCTTTTCATCAATTCCCAGCGTACGACGCAACTCAATGGGAATTACAACTCGACCAAGCTCGTCCACCTTACGAACAATACCCGTTGATTTCAAAGACTTTCCCTCCCCAAAAAAATTATCGCAAATTTCGACGAGATATCACATCTAAATGGTACCAACGATGCCATTAAAAGTCAATACGTTTTTTGAAAATCTTTGGTTATTTTTGTATATCATTCTCCTATTTAGGGAAAACTTGACAAGATGGACATTTCTAATGTACAATCTCCAAAACTGATTGCATTATTAGGCGTAGAAGGAGAAGAGTAGGTTCATGTACCTGTTAAAGCGAGCGGGGATGGTGTAAGCCCGCCGGGGAAAGGACTGAACATGGCTCCGGAGCTGCCGGCTGAAAGCCCTGTCAGGGCTAGTAGGTCAGGACGGGTGAACACCGTTATCATGTTCGGAGTATCGGGAAAATTTCTTGTTCTCACTGAGGGTATTTCCATCAGGAAATACCAAATAGGGTGGTACCGCGGAGGCAAACCTTCGCCCCTGGCCAGGGGTGAGGGTTTTTTTAGTGAAGGCACTTAATTAAAAACAATAAAGGAAGGGAAGAACCATGTCGCAAAATAACACATTCTACATTACTACGCCCATTTATTATCCCAGCGATAACTTGCATATAGGCCATGCCTATACAACGGTGGCTGCAGACGCAATGGCCAGGTTTAAGCGCCTAACCGGCCATGAAGTATGGTTCCTTACCGGCTCAGATGAGCACGGCCAGAAAATTGAGCGCACAGCCAAGGCCAAGGGACAGTCACCCATAGAGTATGTAGATAAAATAGTTGCGGGATTTGAAAACCTCTGGGACAAATTAAAAATAACCAACGATGATTTTATTCGAACTACAGAAGATCGGCACCAGCGGACGGTACAAAAAATTTTCCAACAGTTGTACGATCAGGGCGATATTTATAAAGCGGGCTATAAAGGTTGGTACTGTACGCCTTGTGAAACATTTTGGACTGAGGCCCGGCTGGAAGAAGGGAATTGCCCGGACTGTGGCAGGCCGGTGGAATTCATGGAGGAAGAGAGTTATTTTTTCCGGATGTCTAAATATGCGAGCCGGTTGCTCCAACACATAGATGATAATCCTGACTTCATACAGCCGGTATCCAGGCGTAATGAAATGGTAAGCTTTATTAACAGCGGCCTAGAGGACTTGTGCGTTTCCAGAACCACTTTTGATTGGGGGATTCAGGTGCCATTTGACCACAAGCATGTGGTTTACGTGTGGATAGATGCCCTGACCAATTACATTTCAGCTCTGGGCTACGGCAGTGAAGATGAGAGCAAATATAAGAAATTTTGGCCTGCTGATGTTCACCTGATGGCTAAAGATATAGTCCGCTTTCACGCTATTATATGGCCTATTATTCTAATGGCGGCAGAATTGCCTCTGCCTAAACAGGTTATTGCACACGGCTGGCTGCTTTTAGAAGGCGGAAAAATGAGCAAATCCAAGGGAAACGTGGTTGATCCACTGGTCTTGATAGATAAGTACGGGTTAGACGCCATACGCTATTACTTATTGCGAGAACTGCCTTTCGGTTCCGACGGTTATTATTCCGAGTTGGCCTTGGTACAACGGATAAATCAAGATTTAGCCAATGACCTGGGCAATTTATTTAACCGTACAGCGGCCATGGTGAAAAAATATTTTGACGGCCATTTGGAAAAGCCTGCATCGCTTGAAGGACCGGATCAAGAGTTTATTGAATTAGCACAAAAGACGCCGCAAACAGTGGAGAATTTGATGGAGCGCATGGATATTTCCAATGCTTTGGCTGCTGTCTGGCAGTTGGTGGGGAGAGCGAACAAATACCTGGAGGAAACTTCCCCTTGGGCCCTGGCCAAGGACCCGGAAACGAAGCAGCGGTGTAATGACGTGTTATACAATGTGGCGGAGTGTATGCGTATGGTTACTGTGATGGTCACTCCTATTATGCCTGATTTTCCGCCGCGTGCCTGGCCTCTTTTGGGGTTGGAGGGGCAAACTGAGTTGCATACTTGGGATTCTTTGACTTGGGGCAGTATGGCTAAGACAACGATGCAAAAGGGTAAGCCACTGTTCCCGCGCATTGACTTGGAGACTCTGGAGGAGTAGTTGTTGCTGGGGATGAGGTTTTGACGGGATTAGGAAATTTGCATGCCCAACTTTGGGGACAACAATTAAAAGATTGTTTGGGTCGAGTCTTTCGGGTCGTTTTTTAGACAGGATTACAGGATTACATGGATGCTATGGGGTCAGGGCTTTTGGGTCCTTTAAATATTTTTGTTTTATTTTTTTGGTTATAAGTTTTGTTTAAATGGCAAGTTTTGAGTTTAGGTCTAATTATATACACAAATCCTGTCAATCCTGTTAATCCTGTCAAAAAAATTGTTTACCCCAAAGCCAAACATGCAAATCTTTCATCACTTCAAAAAAGAACTGTAGATTACGACATAATAGTATTTAGTAGTCATTGCTGGAAAAAATCAGACGGGATGAAAGGGCTGAAAATCTGTTTGGGTCGTAACTCTGGGGTCACGTTTAGACAGGATTACAGGATTACATGGATGCTTTAGGGTCAGAGCTTAGGGGTCTTTAAAATGTTTAGGGCTTTTACTATTTGGGGACAAGTCACAAGTTTCTGTATGCATGAAGAAAATTTGAGTTTAGGTCTAATTATTTTTCAATAATCCTGTAAATCCTGTTAATCCTGTCAAAAAATTGTTTACCCCAAAGCCGGACATGCAAATCCTTAAATCCCGCCAATCCCGTAGATCCCGTCAAAAAATAGACCCGTAAGGTACGACATTAATATTCTAATTTCCAACTTCTCACATCCAACATCCGCATTTAGGAGGAGGGCAATATATGCAATTTATTGATACCCACGCCCATCTTTACGACAAAGCCTTTAATGAAGACAGGGAAGAAGTAATAAAAAGGTACAGGGAAGAGGGAGGGGCAGAGCTCATCTGCGTTTCCTTCGATATGGACTCTATTCCTAAGGCTATCCACCTGGCAGAAAACTATGAATTTATATATGCTTCCGTGGGGGTGCACCCGCATGATGCAGCAGATGTGCCTGAAAACTACTTGCAGATATTAGCTGACTATGCACAACACCCTAAAGTGGTAGCCATGGGGGAAATGGGGTTGGATTACTATCGTGATCTTTCCCCCCGGGATGTACAGCAAAAAGTATTTGTGGAACAACTGAATCTGGCCAAGGATATTAAAAAACCTTTTATTATTCATGACCGTGATGCTCACGGAGACTTGCTGGGAATCCTAAGGCGAGAAGGTATTGGAGAAGCAGGGGGAGTAATGCACTGTTTCAGCGGCAGTTGGGAAATGGCCCAGGAGTGTATGAAGATGGGACTTTACATATCCCTGGCTGGACCTGTTACATTTAAAAATGCCCGCCAGGCGAAGGAAGTAGCTGTCAATATTGCTCTGGACCGCCTACTCTTGGAAACCGATTGTCCGTACCTGGCCCCGGAGCCTAAAAGGGGCAAGCGGAATGAGCCCGGTTATGTTAAATATGTGGCTCAATGTGTGGCTGAATTAAAGGGAATGGCTCCAGAAGACTTAACAGCTGCAACCAGCGCTAACGCTAAGAAATTGTTTAACTTAAAATAACAGATCAAGGGGGCTTTCATATGGGAGAAACAACTGGCTTAATACTTGTTTTTACCGGTAACGGAAAGGGTAAAACTACTTCATCTTTGGGCATGGCCTTTCGTGCTTGGGGACAAGGAATGCGGATATTAGTGCTGCAGTTTATCAAAGGTAATTGGAAATACGGCGAGCTTAAGGCTGCTCAAGCACTTGGTGAACGGTTTGAAATGCGACAGGCAGGAAAAGGTTTTATCATGGATAATGACGAGGAGAAGATGGTCGAACACCGGAAGGCTGCAGCGCAAGCTCTGGAGAGTGCTAAAGAAGAAATGGCGTCCGGAAAATACGATATGATTATCCTGGACGAGATTAATTATGCACTTTCCTACGGGCTGGTTGAGAAGGAACAAGTTTTGAGTATGGTACAGAACAAGCCGCCTCAATTGCACCTGGTGCTTACCGGACGAGATGTGCTGCCGGAGATAGCCGACCTGGCCGACCTGGTGACGGAAATGAAGGAGATAAAACATCCTTTTGAGAAAGGTATCAAAGCACAAAGGGGAGTAGAGTTTTAAATTATATGCAAACCACCTGTTCCAGGCAAATCCGAATGCTTATCTCGGTAACAAAAAATGGAAAACAAAAATAGGATAGCAGGAATAGAAAGTTTCTAGTAGAATAACTATTAAACCAATTAGGTGATAATGGTCTAAAAAATGGAAGAGGTGGTTTGGTGCAATCAGACAGCCAGGGGGAGAAAAAGTGCAAAATACCCGCAAACAAGATTTTATTGATCATCACTTTAGCGGGTTGTCTTATTTTCGCCGGGTTTTCTTGGGCCAACAAAACAGTAACACTGAATATGGACGATAAAAAACAAAATATACAGACCTTCGCTCTAACCGTGGAACAGCTTTTAAAAGCAGAGAATATACAGTTGCAGGAAAATGACCGGGTTAAGCCTGGACGGAGTGAATTCTTGCATGATGGGATGACTGTTTCTGTAAAAAGGGCAGTTCCGTTAACGTTAAAGGCTGACGGTTCAACAAAAAAGGTATATGCACACAGCTCAACAGTACAAGCACTGCTGGAGGAGTTCGGTATAACTTTACAGGCGGAAGACAGTGTTAGTCCGGCTATGGAAAAGCCTATAGAAAGAGGAATGGTAGTAGAAGTAGTCAGGCAAAAGACCCAGATTGTAGAAGAAGAGGTTACTATTACCAATAAAACTATCAAGCGGGATAATACTGAGCTTCCCCGGGGAAATACTAAAGTAGTGCAGCAGGGGCATCCTGGTTTGGTAAAAAAGGAATGGCAAATTACCTACCGCAATGGGAGGGAACACAGCCGCGAACTTAAATCCAAAGAAATTATTCGCCAGCCTGTAGACAGAATTGTTGAAGTGGGTTCGGCCAAGATTATTTCCAGGGGAGGTAAAACGGTCCGATATGCAAAAGCAATTGATATGGTTTCTACCGCATACACTTATACCGGTAATAATACCGCCTCAGGTGTCCCTCCCAGGCGCGGCGTTGTTGCCGTAGACCCCAGCGTGATACCTTTAGGTACTAGACTATATATAGACGGATACGGTTACTGCACGGCATTGGACCGGGGCAGTGCCATTAAAGGGAATAAGATAGATGTCTTTTTAGAAAGCCGCCAACAAGCTTACGGGTGGGGGGTACGCCAGGTAAAGGTTTACGTATTGGAGTAGGAGGGGTAACCCTCCTATTTAAAATAAATGCAAATTTTGGTTTGAACTGGAAAGAATATAAAGAAGACTTGGTTCAGGTGGGGTTTTCACCCTCCGGGTACAAGGACCCCATCTGAACCTTAGTCGCACTTATTTCGAGCTTACAGGCTGTGTGAAGTTAAATATGGTTATACAGAGAAACTTTCTAGGAGTGTAATTTTTATGGACCTTGCCTCGCCTGCTGCCGTAAGGCGTTTGACGGAACAATATCAATTTAAGTTTAGAAAAAGTTTAGGACAGAATTTCCTGGTGGATGCTAATATAATATCTAAAATAATTGCCGCGGCCCAAATAGGTAGCCGTGATACCATAGTTGAGATTGGACCCGGCCTGGGAGCAATGACCAAAGCAATGGCTAAAAAGGCCGGCAAAGTACTGGCCATTGAAGTAGATAAAAATTTGTTACCAATCCTGAAGGAAACATTACAGGATCACGATAATGTGGAAGTGATTCATGAAGATGCCCTAAAAGTTGATTTTGACGATCTGGTTAATCCTAATGCAGGGTACCAAAAAGGATATGAATATCCTTCAGGTTATAAAATAGTGGCCAATTTACCTTATTACATTACTACTCCTCTGATCATGCATGTGCTGGAGAAACATTTTAAGTTCTCTGTAATCATTGTAATGGTGCAGGAGGAAGTGGCTAGGCGCATGGTAGCTCGTCCTGGTTCCAAGGATTGTGGTGCTTTGAGCATAGCCATAAACTTCTACTCACGGCCGGAGGTGGTATGTAAAGTATCAAAAAATGTTTTCGTGCCCCGACCAGAAGTTGGGTCGGCTGTGGTAAAAATGGTGCGCAGGGAAGCGCCGCCGGTTAGTATAGGAGACCAAAAAATTTTTTTTGCTCTTGTCCGGGCTGCATTCGGACAGCGCCGCAAAACATTACTCAATGCCCTTTCAGGTTCTTCCTTTGAGCTTTCTAAGGAGCAGTGGAAATCCATTATCAATGAAGCAGGACTTGACCCCTCTGCCCGTGGGGAAACGCTTGGTATAGAGGAATTTGCTGCTTTGGCCAGGTGCTGTGAGAAAAGGAGCGGGAGTAGTTGCATTTCATAAGTCCTACTAAAGGTAAGATGCATTTTGAGGCCATGATGACGGACATTTTGCATTACATTACCGGTTTGCCCAGCTCATCTTATAAAATTATTATCGGATCTGATTCTCAGGTGCAAAATGATACCTGCTTTATTACTGCGGTGGTGGTGCATCGCCTGGGAAAAGGCGCACGGTACTTTTATCAAAAAAGGGTGCAGCGAAAAATAAACAGCCTGAGGCAAAAGCTTTTTTATGAAACTGCACTGAGCCTGGAATTAGGTGGCAGGATTACCAAATATTTTGCGGACAACGGGCTGGCCGATCTCCCTGTGGAAATTCACATTGACGCCGGTGAAAACGGTAAGACCAGGGATTTGATTAAGGAAGTGGTGGGAATGGTTACCGGTAGCGGGTTTGATGCCAAGGTAAAGCCTGACGCCTATGGTGCGTCCAGTGTTGCCGATAAGCATACCAAGTAAAACTATATTATGATCAGAGGGGCCGGTGGCGAGTACACCGGGCTTTTTTGTCTAAACTCACATGAACCATATACACAAACTAGAATGAAAATTTATTCGAAAATAAAACATCTTGGGTCGTACTTTGGGGCCAACCAATTTTTGACAGGGTTTACAGGATTAATAGGATACGCAATGAAGTTTATCTGACAATGGAATTTTTCTTTAAGAATAGGTTTTTAGTGTGTTTATAAATAAAACACTATTAGAGATAGATTTGCAATAAAGAAATAGAAGTCATTATAAAAATAGTAAAGTGAAATTTTACATTTGGTTTCTCTTTACAAAAAGATTAATAAATAAATTTCATTTGGATTCAATCTCATAAATATAAGTCATTGTTTTTTCATTTTTTTCAAGTAATAGTATCTTTTAAAAGAATGAATTATCTACGCTCTCAAAGTAATGATCCTGCAAATTCCTGTAAATCCTGTCAGAAAACGACCCTAAAGGAATACCCTAAGATGTTTTCATATCAAAAAACTAAAACTAAAAGAACGCATGCAAAAATCCCATATATCCCGGGCATCCTTCTGCTTAAATTAACGGAGCCCGGTTATTTGAAGTAATCTATTTTTCGTAAAAAAAGCATATGCATTCGATCCTTAAGATTCCCACTTCTAGAAGTGGGAGTTCCTCTTTCGCCCCGATGTTCAGCTTAAGCTGAACGAGTTCACTCACACGCAGTTCCCTAATTACAGTCAGTTTTTATCCTATGCTCTAAAAACTTTGCAAGTAGGTCCCACCGTCTGGTGCTATGGTAACCAATATATTTATTGTTTTCCCGGCAACGGTGGCGAGTAAGTCCTTTAAATAGTTGTGAAGCTTCTATGCAATCCCCCACGATGGTATCCGCTATAAGGCTGGAATGGAGGGAGGTTTTCAATTGAGAACCCAAAGCAGAGTGAGCAACTGATGTGCCTATACCTATTTTTAAGTCTTTTTGCACAGCAATCACCAGCAATGTGGGGGGGAGGGCAAAGTATTCTACAGGAGTGAGTTCTAAAAGCCGGCGCGAAATGGCATGCGGTCCGTGGGATGGCGATGCTGTACCAAGGTGACCTAGAGACAGTTCAATATTGAGGTTTTTCCTAAATTCCAGAACCTTTGCTGCCAGGGGGGAAATATACCTTGGATGGGAATGGGGGTAGCAGTCGGTAAGAGCCAAGTCCAGCCTATCCTCTAGTACACTCTCAACCAGTTGCTTAATGTTCTGGCCGATGTCTCCGGACATGTCTCCGTCGATAAAAATGACCATGAAAGCTTTTAGGTCCCGGGCGATCTTAGCCCCGATTGCCCGGGGAACGTCGATACCCAGGGGTTCTGGAAAACAAACAGGGTACAGTTGCTCACCTTTTAATTTCCTAATAAATTCTAAACTTCCATCGGTAGTACCGTTGATTACCGGAATAATAATATCTACCGGAACTTGCTTTAAAGAATTTAAAACCTTGGGAATGGTGAGTATTTCATTTTGGGAGGGGATAACGGCTGCTATCACGGTACTCATTCCTTTCCCTGTAAGTGCAAATATGATCTAAGTAGAGTCTTCAATACCATACATATGAGGCTAAGGAAAAAAGTGCTATTTATGGAGTCAAACAATTATTAAAGTAACACCTAAATAGCTTTATGATCATAGTATGAATGAACTGAGTGACGGAGAGAGGTTGAAGGAAATGATCACAATTAAGCCGGGTGATGTGGTAGGGCGTAGATCGTACAACTTTGATGTCTATTTTAAAGTTGTTGAATTGATAGAAGATGATGAGGCAAACCGGTATGCAAGATTGAAGGGTGTTGATATCAGGCTGTGTGCAACTGCACCTATTGAGGACCTGGAGAAAATTGACGGATCAAAAGTTAACGAATACTGGCGGCAACGTATTGCCGATAACAGCCAGACACTGCAAAGACTTCTTACTCGGCGTACGCATGAGCGCAAAAAATCTCTTTTAAGGGCATCCAAGGAAGACCCCTCCCAAGTTAGCGACCTGGACAGCTTTGATGTACCCGGTTCCGTACTTCATATAGATGGTGACGGTGAATACCTGGACCTTTGTTTGGCTACCTACAAACAGTTAAATGTGCCTGTTTATGGATATTTTATTCCCGAAAGGGAACAACCACAAAAAGTGGGTGAGTTGCTGCAGCTGCACTGCCCCGATTTTCTGGTTTTGACCGGGCACGATGGCTTTATCAAGGAATTGAAGGACTTTACCGATATTACTAATTACCACAGTTCAGGTTATTTTGTTAAGGCGGTGAAAGAAGCGCGAAAATACGAAAAGAGCAGGGATGATTTAGTAATATTCGCCGGTGCGTGCCAATCTCATTATGAAGCTATTTTAGAGGCCGGTGCTAATTTTGCCAGTTCGCCGCAAAGAGTACTTATACATGCGTATGATCCGGTTTTTGTGGTGGAAAGGGTGGCTTATACTTCTATTTATGACCCCATATCTTTGAGAGACATAATTGCTTCAACAATAACCGGTTTTGATGGTATCGGGGGAGTTGAAACCCGTGGCAAATATAGATTGGGGGTTCCCCGGTCACCATATTAGGCAGGGTAACCCTTTCTTTCCCGGGTGCATATGATGGCTTGAAGATAATAAGGAGGGGGTTTTATGGATAATTTCGATAAATTCTATAAAGCATTGCAAAAACACAGATCCAGGCTAATAACATTCCCTAATGTTTGCGGTTTAGGTATAGGTTTAAAACACCGGAATATGCAACGTACCGACAGTCCTGCTTTGATAGTGTTTGTGGAAAAAAAGGAAAAGAAGGAGAATCTCTCCAGAACTGAAATAGTACCTAAAAAGGTAAGCGGTTTTGAAACTGATGTTATTGAAATAGGGAAGGTCAGGCTCTTGGGCACAAGGCAAGAACGTCACCGCCCTGCCCATCCCGGGGTAAGTATCGGACATTATAAAATTTCCGCCGGAACTTTTGGTGCAGTGGTAAAGGATATTGAAACCGGTAATTCGCTAATTCTGTCTAATAATCATATTTTGGCTAACGGCTCTAACGGACAGGACGGCCGCGCTAAAATAGGCGATCCTATATTGCAGCCCGGCCCTTGTGACTCTATGCAGAAAAAAACTAAAAAACGATTGTGGACAATATATGACTCCGTTCCAACAGGCATATATTATGATGGAGGTGTTTTAGGTGCAAGTTATTCAAAAGGGTGGGCGTGTAATAATTTTAGCCGGAGATAACAAAGTTCAAGATATGATTGTATTCTTAATGTATAAAAAGCTAAAAGAGAAAATTGGTAGGCAATATTAAAACAGTTAGCAAGCCAGGGAGGTTCTAACATGACCTTCAATGGGAGATCCGGGGATAGCAGTGGCAGGGTGGCTATATATGCCCGGCTGAGCGTGAACGAAAATGGTGAGCGAGATGAGAGTTTGGAAACACAATGCCAATTGCTTCAAGGTTTCGTAGAGCAATACGAACTGGGGGCTTTTGGCTTTTACGTGGACAGTGATATATCGGGTACCTGTTTTGACCGGCCGGGATTGATACAGCTGGTAAAAGACATCAATGAAGGCAGCGTTAATACTGTTCTCGTGAAGGATTTATCCCGGTTGGGAAGAAATAACGGGGAAACGCTAACATTTTTAGATTTTTTAAGAGAAAAGGATATTCGATTAATTGCACTGGGAGATAATTATGACAGTTTTAGAGATGATGATGACACTATTGGCATTAGAACCTGGGTCAATGAGCATTATGCACGGGATATATCAAAAAAGGTGCGTTATAATTTAAAAAAGAAGATGCAAAACGGGCAATTTTTAGGGCGGCCCCCTTTTGGTTATTTAAAATCGGGGCAGCAGAAAAATAAACTTGTAGTGGATGAGCGTTATAAAGATATAATTGGTGAAATATTTGACTTATATATAAGCGGGTGGGGTTATAGGGCCCTAGCTGAATATGTTCAGAATATGGGTATCCCCACGCCAAGTCAGGACAAAGGTTACGCCGGTGCTGCTCAGGCCAGGAGGTGGAACGAACAGCACATCCGCCGCATCATTAAGAACAGGGTATACTGCGGAGATACTGTGCAGGGGGTGAGTGAAAAGGTTTCTTTTAAATCCAAGAAAACCAGGCGACTTGACAGTGAAAGGTGGATTGTGGTTGCAGATACTCACCAACCTGTGATCAGCCGGGAAACTTTTACTCTTGCCCAGCAGATACGGGAAAAAAGATGCCGGGAAGGTCAGGGAAGGAAAAGGAAGGACCATAGCGGTCCTCACCTTTTTACCGGTTTTTTAGTTTGCGCAGCCTGTGGAAGCAATCATACTTACCGCAAGAAAAGAAGCGGGGCGGCGGGGTATATTTGTGGGCAATACAACAGGTTTGGCCGAAAAGGTTGCTCCAGCCATTATATTAGGGAAAAAACATTAGCTAATTATATAATTAAAGACATTAAGTACATGGCAAAAGGTATTTCCTTTCAGCAACAATTAATTGAAAAATACCGGCAAGAAAGCAGTGTGCTAAAGAATATGGATACAGAAATTGAACGAATAGAAAATGAGGTCGCTCGGCGAAACCGGCAACTGCAGATTACCTACATGGACAGGGTGCGGGGAATAATTTCAGAGCAGATTTATTTGGCGGCAGTTGATGCTATAAAAAGGGAAATAGGGCTGTTGACCCACCGTATACAAAAGCAATACGACCAAGTACACGCTGCGTCCAAAGATATAGATGTAAACGAGTTATTGAACACTTTGAGTGCGGAATTGTTAAATGCGGAAGATGTCGATCGAGTATTGCTGGAGAACTATATGAAAAAGATAATTGTCCTGGAAAAGGGTGATACAATACACCAAAACATATGGGGCAAGCATAGTTTGCAAATGTTATCCGGTAAGCATCTGCATGCCATGGAGCAGGATGACAGTAGGCTCATATTAGTTTATAACCTTGATTGGTAGATGGATTGGTAGAAGGAAGGAATGGTTTATGCGGTGTCGAATTATGGTGAGATAGACCATAGATAAAGATCAACTTGGGAGGTCAAATTTATGCAAAGAAAAATTTCCCCTGGTATCTATGTGAGAGAGCCGGGGATTTTAGGCCGGGTGGGCGATTACTGCGGCGGAGAAGGTAATGTAGTGGCACTGGTAGGTGGCAACACTGCTCTGGCCGTAGCCAAGGACCAGATCTTAAGTGGGTGCAGGGAAAAAGGGATTAACGTTAGCGGTGTGCACTGGTACGGGGGGGAATGCTCTCCGTCCAATGTGCAAAGCCTGGTGCGGGAAATTGATAGCAGCACAAACATAATAATAGGTGTTGGAGGCGGTAAGGCACTGGACACAGCCAAGGCTGTTGCCTTTCAACTGGACAAGCCTGTGATTACCGTACCCACCATTGCTGCTACATGTGCACCCTGGACTCCTCTCTCGGTTACATATACGGATGAAGGTGTATTTATAGAGTTATCCCCCCAGGCCCAGACTCCTGCGGCTGTACTGGTGGATTCATCCATTATTGCGGCAGCCCCGGTGCGGCTGTTGGCAGCCGGAGTAGGAGACACCCTGGCCAAATGGTATGAAGTGGATACCACCTCACGCAATTTAAAAAGTGCTGTAATTTTTGCCGCCAGGGAAACAGCTCTGCTGTGTCGGCAGGTTTTGTTGGATCATGGAGAAGATGCCGTGCACAGTGTTCAAAACAAAACGGTTTCTTTTGCGCTGGACCAGGTAATTGACGGAATCATCATGTTAAGCGGCATGGTCAGTGGGTTGGGCGGGGATCAATGCCGGACTGCCGGTGCCCATGCCATATATTCGGGGCTAACGTATCTTCCCCAGGTGCACCAAATGTATCACGGTGAAACGGTCGCTTTTGGCATCCTCGGCCAACTGATGCTGGAAGAGCGTTTACACGATGCTCAAGATTTGGCTGCAAGGCTCGTTCCCATGGGGCTTCCGGTTACTTTAAAGCAACTGGGGGTAATTGATCCGTCGGAAAAAGAGTTAGCCCTGGTGGGAAAAGGAGCGGTAGACGCGGAAGACATGAACAACATGCCCTTTAAAGTGACTCCGGGCATGGTGGAGAAAGCTATTCTTGCCGCTGACAATGTAGGCCGTACATGTTTGAGATAAGTCTTTCGTTGCATAAACATTACCGTTAGAAAGGACATACCAAATATGAAATCTATACAAGGGTCCGTTAGGCCAAACATACAGCAAATGAAGCCTTTTCCACAGGAGTTACCGGATTTATCGGTGGAAGAAATAAAAGAGAAACTAGGAATGGATAATGTATATAAATTGTCATTTAATGAGAATTTTAACGGCCCTTCGCCGGCTGCGGTAAAAGCTATGCAAGAGGCCGCTGCCAAAGTGAATTTCTATCCTTCTTCTTACAGTGTAGAACTTTCAGGAGCACTGGCCGGGGAATTCGGTGTTGAAAATACGAATTTACTTTTAAGTAATGGGGCCGATGAAATGATAAACTTAGTGGCGCAGACTTTTGCCGGCCCTGGGGACAGGGTTATTTTTCCGTCGCCTTCTTTCGGTGCTTATGCCGTGGCAACCCGTATGGTGGGTGCAGAGCCGGTGCCCGTGCCGCTGCTTGATTATACGGTGGATTTGGACGCTATGCTGTCCGAAGTTGACGATAAAGTTAAGCTGATATATATTTGCAATCCCAATAATCCCACCGGTACAATGCTTGAACCCCAAAAAGTACAAAGGTTTTTAAGCAAAATTCCCTCGCATGTGATGGTAATGTTGGATGAAGCTTATATGGAATTTACCCCGGACCCACAGAGATTGACAGCAATTAACCTTTTAAATCAATTTCCGAACATAGGGGTTATTCGTACTTTTTCCAAGATATATGGCCTGGCCGGGGCCAGGGTAGGTTACTTAATTGCCGGTAAAGAAACAGTCTGTGCCGTGCACAAGGTAAGGCCACCTTTTAATGTGAACGGAGTAGCCCAGGCAGGTGCGCTGGCGGCATTAAAAGATAGGAAATATATGGAAGAGATGCGCTGTATAAACGATGTCCAGCGGCAATATTTGGAGGGAGAAATTAACCGTATGGGTATGAACTTCGTACCTTCTTGTGCTAATTTTCTCTTCATAGATACCGGTGGTGATGCCGGTATAATCTATGAAAAATTAGTTCAGCGGGGTATTGTAGTCAGGCCTGGTGCCCAATTTGGGGAGCCTGGTTTTATGCGTGTAAGTGTTGGGAGCCAGGACGCCAACCGGAAGTTTATCAGCGCTTTGCGGGAAATAATGGAAGTAGTTGTATAAAAATTTACAATTTCCCTCAGCTGGCAGGGAAATGTCGTTTTGCGTCGAACACTTTAACAAGATAAATCATTAACTGATTGGGAGGTATGTTTTTTGAGGGGGCGTGCTCTTAAAGTTCTTGTTCTCATGCTGGTTTTAGGGTTAATAATTTCCCTTACCGGCTGTGGGGGCGGAGAAGAACCTGGTGCGGAAAACAATCAAAGCGGTGAAGATGGACAAAAGTTGGACAAGGTTAGCGTTACTTTAACTACGTGGCCTGGCTACGGCCCGCTTTTCCTAGCCCGGGATAAAGGGTTTTTTGCAGAAGAAGGTCTGGAGGATGTGGAAATTACAATTATCCAGGGCCTTGCAGAGCGTAAGCAGGCACTCGCGGGTAACAAGGTGGACGGCATGGCTACTACTCTCGATATTGAAGCCACATTAGAAGATGCAGGAATCCCGGTTTCCATTATTTGGGCCCTGGACACTTCTTACGGCGGGGACGGTATTTTAGCTTCCAAGGATATAAAAGAGCTGGCCGACTTGAAAGGAAAGAGCGTGGCCCTTGATGTTGGTACCACCAGCCACATTTTTCTGTTGACTGCCCTGGATAAAGCGGGGCTTACAGAAGATGATGTAAATATAGTTCCAGTCAGTTCCTCCGGGGATGCCGGTGCTGCTTTTGTAGCTGGCAATGTGGATGCAGCTGTAACCTGGGAACCCTGGCTGACCAAAGGAGTAGAGGAAGGGAACGGTCATTTGGCAATCACTTCCAAGGATACTCCCGGTCTGATTATGGATGCTCTGGCGTTCCGCAAAGATTTTGCCGATACGCATCCGGAAGAAATGCAGGCTATGGTAAATGGCCTGGTTAAGGCCATGGAGTATTATGAGGAGAACCAGGAAGACGCGGTCAAAATTATGGCTGAAGGACTAAAGATGGAAACGGAAAACTTTTTGGACGGTATAAAATTATATAATTATCAAGAGAACGTTGAACTTTTTGCAGGCGAGATCAATGAAACATTAAACAGGGCTGCTGATTTCTACGTGGAAAAAGGTATTATAAGTGCAAGACCGGACACGGCAAATATGATTGACAGCAGTTACCTGGAAAGTGTTTCCAAGTAGTTGTAGGTTGTCAAGGGGGGGCATGTCCCCCCTTGGTTTTGAAGACGGGATGAAGGCCCGACTTCCTTTTTTTTTACGAAAATAGATTACTTCAATAACCAGGCTCCGTTAATTTAAGTAATAGGATGCCCGGAACTACTTTTAGTTTTAGTTTTTTGATATGAAAACATCTTAGGGTATTCCTTTTGGGAAAACATTTGGGGTATTTCTTCAGGGTCGTTTTCTGACAGGATTTACAGGATTTGCAGGATTTTTTTGAGCAGGATCATTACTTTGAGAGCGTAGATAATTCTATTCGTCATTGCAAATCTATCTCTAATAATGTTTTATTTATAAAAACACTAAAAACTTAATCTTAAAGAAAAATTCCATTGCCAGATAAACTTCATTGCGCATCCTATCAATCCTGTAAATCCTGTCAAAAATTGGTTGGCCGCAAAGTACGACCCCAAATGTTTTTTTACGGAAATAAATTTTCATTCTAGTTTGTGTATATGGTTTATGTGAGTTTTGAGGGGGAAATTATGCAAGGACCGATCAGAAATACATTCAAAAAAGGTATAACTGAAAAAAATAGCTACCTGGGTATAATCAATTTTGCATTGATATTGATGGCGTGGTCTGCACTGGCATATTCAGGCCTGGTATCAAATATTTTTTTACCCACCCCTGTACAAGTTATTGAAACAGCCTATCAAATGATTTCTGACCCGGCGGGAGACAACCTTTTACATCATGCTTTTATCAGTACCGCCAGGGTAGCGGTCGGTTTCTGCCTTTCTGCGATTATTGCGGTGCCACTGGGTATGTTTATGGGTAGGCTGTCTTCAGTGCGGGCCTTTTTTGAGCCCTTGATGGGGGCGGTGCGTTATATGCCGGCATCGGCTTTTATCCCGCTGTTTATTTTGTGGATTGGTCTCGGGGAAGCAGAAAAAATTACGGTTATTTTTTGGGGAACTTTCTTTCAACAGACTTTGATGGTTATGGATGTGGCCAAAAATGTATCGGGAGAACTTGTAGAGGTCTCTTATACTCTGGGGGCTAAACAGCTCAATACTTTTAAAAAAGTGATATTACCTGCTTCACTCCCCGGCATAATAGATACACTGCGCATCAGTTTTGGCTGGGCGTGGACATATCTTATAGTTGCTGAACTGGTGGGAGCTAATTCAGGTTTGGGTTATGTGATCATTCAGGCCGGCCGCTTTTTACATACCGATGTTATATTTGTGGGCATCCTGGTAATAGGTCTTCTGGGCATGTTTACAGACCTGTTTTTTAAAATACTTTATAGGGTTATGTTCCCGTGGTTAACCAAGGAGGGAACTTAATGAGCGGTAATGATAATAAATTAGTAATAAGGTCAGTTTCTAAAACCTTTAAGACCAAGAAAACGGACGTAACCGCTTTACAGGAGACTACTTTTGATGTGCGGGAAGGGGAATTTGTGACCATATTAGGCCCTTCCGGCTGCGGTAAATCCACAATATTGAGGGTAGTTGCCGGGCTGGTTGCACCTTCTTCCGGGGAAGTGTTGCTGGACGGGAGAATGATAACATCACCGGGGCCAGAAAGGGGTATGGTCTTTCAATCTTATACTTTATTCCCGTGGTTGACCGTGCAGAAAAACATAGAATTTGGACTGGAATTGAAAAAAACTAATAAAGATGCCAGGGAAAAGGAAGCCAGGCGTTACCTTGAACTTATCGGTTTATCAGGGTTCGAAAATGTTTATCCGGTAAACTTGAGTGGTGGCATGAAGCAGCGTGTAGCTATTGCCCGGGCCCTTGCCAACGAACCCGAAGTATTGTTAATGGATGAGCCCTTCGGGGCTTTAGATGCCCAAACAAGGACCCTGATGCAGGAATTGTTGCTCAATGTATGGGAAGAAACCCGGAAAACGATAATGTTCGTCACCCACGATGTAGAAGAGGCCATTTTCCTGGGGGATACAATTTACGTGATGACTGCTAGGCCCGGTTGTATCAAGGAGAGAATTAAGGTTGACTTACCTCGCCCACGAAATTACGAGATAAAGGATAAACCGGAATTCCTCGCCTATAAGAGATATGCCCTGGAATTAATTAGGCAGGAAAGTATAAAGGCCGCCAACACAGTTTGAAACGAGCCGGTAACACCGGGTCGTTTTTTTTTGGCCCAGTAACTCAACACCTGGTGCCAGGCACTTTTGTTGAGTTATTGTCATCCCGTTGTTAATTTATATTCTTTCATTAAATTACATATAGTATGAAGGGAAAACTGTCATAAAAAAATCTGGTAATGCTATTGACTTGCTATGTTTTTTGATTATAATAGTTACTAAATAATAATCATTACAAAAACCATATTTGAGCAATGTTTCTAAAGGAGGAAACTTAAAATGACTTTAAAGGGAACGAGAACAGAGCGTAATTTACTCACTGCTTTTGCGGGTGAGTCGCAGGCCAGAAACCGATACACTTATTTTGCCAGTATTGCTAAAAAGGAAGGTTATGAGCAAATATCAGCCGCATTCCTGGAAACCGCGGATCATGAAAAAGAACATGCTAAGCGCTTATTTAAATTTCTGGAAGGCGGAGAAGTAGAGGTCTCCACATCTTTTCCGGCCGGACTTATCGGTACTACGGTGGAGAATTTGAAAGCTGCTGTGGGTGGGGAAAATCACGAGCACCAAATAATGTATCCGGAATTTGCTAATACAGCAGAGGAAGAGGGCTTTTCCAAAATTGCGGGTGTTTTTAGGGCCATTGCTAATGCAGAGGTGGGTCACGAAGAGCGATATAAAAAGTTTATCGAAAATATTGAGCAGGGAAAAGTTTTTAAGCGTGACCAAAAGGTTACCTGGAGATGCCGTAATTGTGGGTATTTACACGAGAGCACCGGGGCGCCCGATAGATGTCCCGCATGCGATCACCCGCAAAGCTTTTACGAAATTATGGGCGAGAACTATTAGAGCTTAAGAGTGAAAAAAAGAGAATGCGAAAGGAGGATACGAGGATACAATGAAGGCTGTTGAAATTAAGCCAAAAATATATTGGGTTGGTGGCATTGATTGGAACCTTCGCTATTTTCATGGTTATCTGACTCCCCGGGGTACTACTTATAACGCGTACTTAATTGTGGATGATAAAATAACCCTGGTGGATACCGTAAAACACTATCTTTTTGAGGAAATGCTGGAGCGTATAAAGGATATAATTGATCCGGCAAAAATTGATTATCTGGTAGTAAACCATGTGGAGATGGACCATTCCGGCAGTGTCCCCAAAATTATGGAAGTTGCCCCGGAGGCTAAAATTATTACTTCCGATAAGGGCAAAAAAGGGCTGGAAAGGCACTACAAAAAGGAGTGGGAATATCAGATTATAAAGTCCGGTGATGAAATGAATCTGGGTTCCCATACTTTAAAGTTTGTGCAGACGCCTATGGTTCACTGGCCTGATTCCATGGTTACTTATATTCCTGAAGACAAGCTGCTGTTGCCCAACGATGCCTTTGGGCAACATATTGGCAGCACGGAACGTTTCGATGATCAGCTGGGTTGGGACATAGTCCATGAAGAGGCGGCCACGTACTATGCTAATATTGTCCTGCCTTACGGGGACCAGGTAAAAAAAGCTTTGGATGTGCTGGGACAATTACCTATTGATATGATTGCTCCCAGTCATGGAGTGATCTGGCGCTCATTTATACCACAACTGCTTGAAGTTTACCCTAAGTGGGCAAACCATGAAACTGACCAAAAGGCGCTTATTGTTTATGATACCATGTGGGGTTCTACCAGGGAAATCGCTAACGCGCTGGCCAACGGGCTGGAGGATGCCGGTGTCCCTGTTACTACCCGCTTTCTACAAACAAGCCATATGTCGGAAATAATGACCGATGTATTAGTATCCAGGGCTGTTCTAGTGGGGTCCTCAACACTAAATAATGGTATGCTACCCACAGTTAGCGGTTTTCTGACCTATGTAAAGGGATTACGTCCCAAAAACCGCATGGGGCTAGCTTTTGGCTCCTACGGCTGGGGCGGTCAGGGAGCAAGGCATGTAGAAGAGGCTCTTAAGGATATGAATTGGGAAATTCCGCATGAATTAATTAATATTCAGTATGTCCCGGATGACGATGAGCTTCAAGGTGTTAAAGAGACCGGCAGGAAATTAGGTGAAATGATCCGCGAGTAAAACAATATTATGCCCGGTTTGCGGAGCAGGAAAAGATCCGGTGGAATTCACCGGATCTTTTCAATATAGTGTGCTAACCCGGCCCTTATGACGGCGGTACTAATAAAGACCGCATCGCCAGGTTGGAAAGATTTATTCCCTTGGAGCGTTCCGTGCAAGAGCCCAGTTGTCCGGTAGCGGCGGGGTCGCAAAAACTGGGCAATAAGATAATCAAGTTGATTCGCAGCAATTATGAAATGAGATTGGTTAAACATACCCGGTCAAGCAATATTATTGACGCTGCAGTGGCAAAGCCTGACAATCCTAACTTGATCGCCGGAGAAGTTATGGAATTAGGGGCTGTGGCTGGTACCGGCGAGCCGGCGGTAGGAATGATAGTGCAAAAAAGCGGGCGCTCCAGCGGCCTCACCGAAGGAGAAGTAACAGCCATGGGAGTAAGCTTAAAAGTGGAATTAGATAAGGAAGAGTATGGCTGGTTTTCCGATCAAGTGGTTTCAGATTGTGTAGTCAACCCCGGTGATAGCGGGTCGCTCATGCTTAACCACGAAAATGAGGCTGTTGGCCTGGTGTTTGCCGGTTCCGACCAGTTTTCCGTTTTTAACAGGATAGACAATGTTTTAAAACGGCTAAAAGTGACTTTTTAATATGGAATTTTTTATCTGGATACAGGGCGGTAAGAATCTGATGCGGGGGAAGACTCATGGGTATAAGAGTGTACCGGGTAAAAGATGTGGCTTTAGTTTTTTTGGGAGGAGACAATATTCCGGCCATCGGTCCCTTTTACAATAACAGGGATGATGCTGTTCGCGTGATCAATGATTACCTGGTAGACTTTGACCGCCTTGGCCTGACATCCGGTCAAAGCAGGTGCAGTGTAATATTTGTCAAGCAGCCGGAGGGAACGTACTCTCTTGTGCTCAAGCGAAATGAGGTTCGGTTGGAAGCCCTAAAAAATCTGGATGAGTTAATGTTAATGAGGTTTCGTAAAGGGCTGAAAAAAAAGCTTTTTGTGGTCACCTCTTTTTGCTTAGATAACAGCGGCGATATTGAATGCCTTGCTCTTACACAGGGTTTGGGGGCCGTATTACTGGCTTTGAATTAAGTGAACTCCCGAAAATTTATTTTTTTAAAACCAGCATTTTGTTTGCTGGTTTTTTTGGTTACATATGCCATGGGTCACCTATCTTATGTAAATTGAAATTCTATGGGGAAACACCAGCCGTGTATTAATGATTCACCTGCTTAAGTAAAATTACACAAATTGCTAAGTATAGACCCATTTGGTAGCATTAGGCTTGTACAACTTCCATGTTTACTTAATCTAGCCTCATAACGCCAAGTTAGGATTAAGTTAACCAGAAAGGAGCATCATGGTGCAGACTGACAAAAAACAATTTAGCTTGTTGGTAATGTTGGCGGCAATTTTTATGGTAACCCTAGTTTTTGTGCCCTCACCGGTACTAGCGGGGGAAAAAGTTTTAACTCCGAAAGTAGAGATTTTGCCGGTAGATGAAGTAGCTGGTGATGCATCTGAAAACCTCCCAATTCACCAGAAGCTCGACCAGTTGATGGAAGAAGCAAGCGTAAAAAAACAATTTGACAAGTTGGAAACGGGAGATGTAATGCTGGGGCCTGATCCTTCCGTGGCGGTAGGTGGCATTTCCCTAAACCAGGATGAACGTAAGCTGGCAGACTTGATCAACGAGTCACGTGCCGAAGCGGGGGTCTCCCGTCTTGCCCTTGATGAGAAAATTACCGAAATTGCAAAGCTAAAAGCTAAGGATATGGTGGAAAACGGTTACTTAAGTTACAATTCACGCACTTATGGAAGTGTCCGGGATATGCTGGATGACGCAGGTCTTGAGTACAACTATGTAAAGCCTAAAATTGCGCGCACCTCAGTATCTGTTTCGATAAATCTTGTTCACCGTGCGTTAATGCGGTATGAGTCGCACAGTGAAGATCTGCTGGACTCCCGCTACGATGCTATTGGTATAGCGGTGCAGGATGACGGGCAACGGAAATACATAGTACAAATACTGGTGGGAGGTGGGTCTCAAGAAGATCGTCCTGCCCCACAGCCGGAACCGGATCCAAAACCAACACCGGAACCGGGTCCAAAACCAAAGCCGGACCCTGATCCGCAGCCATCACCCCCTGCTGACAACGGGGATACGGCAATAATGAATGCCAGCGAGAGGCAAATGTTGGACGTGGTTAACCGTGAACGTGTGGAGAGGGGACTGCAGCCTTTAAAGGCCGATGCTACACTGGTTGAACTGGGCCGGCTTAAAGCACAGGATATGATAGAAAAGGGGTATTTCAGCCACACATCACCCACTTATGGCTCTCCCTTTGAAATGATGCGCAGTGCCGGGGTACAGTATTCCTACGCCGGTGAGAATCTGGCCAAAGCCGGTTCTGTTGTTTCAGCCCATAATGGGTTAATGAATTCATCCGGGCACAGGGCAAATATATTAAATGAAAACTTTAACCGTGTTGGTATTGCTGTTGTTAAGGACGGTTATTACAAATACTTTGTTCAGATGTTTATCCGTGGCCAGGGCGGTGGGAGCGTGCCCCAGCCCGATCCCAGTCCTCAGCCAACGCCTGAGCCGCAGCCCGAACCTGAGCCGCGGCCCAACCCCGGTGATACTCAGGGCTTGACTGCGGACGAGAAGCAAATGCTTAGCCTGGTCAATAAAGAACGTACAAGCCGGGGGGTAGGGGCTCTGCAGTCCAACCTGGAGTTAGCCAAGGTGGCGCGGGTAAAAGCCAAGGATATGATTGATAAAGGTTATTTCAGTCATACTTCACCTACTTACGGCTCCCCCTTTGATATGATGCGCCAGTTTGGCATCAGGTTCGGCTACGCCGGGGAAAACTTGGCCGGTGCACCAACAGTTTCTTCCGCCCACACCAATCTCATGAATTCTTCCGGCCACCGGAGGAACATATTAAATGATAATTTTGATGAAGTGGGCATTGGAGTAGTTGACGGCGGCCCGTACGGGAAAATGTTTGTGCAGATGTTTATTGGGTAGTTTTCAGGAAGGGCGATTTAAAATCGTCCTTCCTTTTTTTTCTTATGGCCCGTATTGCTTTGATCTTTGCACACTTCTATAGGGGACTCCATATTATATTACAGAACATCCATGAAAGGAGGAGTATGCATGGCTGCACAAGTGGCACCGGTTACAGAACAACTAACAATAAACCAAGTGGTTAATGAGCAAACCGCTCAAACTGTTGTGCGAGGTACAATTACCGTACCCGACCCAAAACCGGATGTGGATGAGATTTTGTCCGTGGATAGAACGGCCACGGTAAAAGATATCAGCATCGTCCCTGACAAGGTCATTGTTGAGGGAACGCTTACGTTGCAAGTGGTCTATGTGGCTTTTAAACCAGACCAGGCCGTACATCATATGCACGAACAGATTAATTTTACCGGTTATGTCGACGTCCCCGGCGCTACCCCTGATATGAATGTAAAAGTTGATATTGATATTGAGGACGTGAGCGTGAACCGCAGCAATAAAAAACCAAGGGATTTTGATGTGGCGGCTGTTTTAGAGGTGTCTGCCAAGGTAACCGAGAACCGCCAGATTGAAGTAGTGGTAGATGTTCCCGGGTATGATGTAGAGTCCGAAATGATTAATGTTGATGACTTAGTTGACCAAGAAAGTTCACAGGTAATTGTAAGTGATGAATTTGAGGTGCCCGCGGAAAAACCGCCCGTGGAAAAGATTCTGGATGTGGATACCCAGACCACCATTACGGATACGCGCATTGTCAAGGATAAGGTTATCATTGACGGTGAAGTGACCATACAAGTAACATACGTGGCCTTTGAACCAAGCCAGCCGGTGCACAACATGCATCAAAGCTTTAGTTTTAGCCACTTTATCGAAGTCCCCGGGGCAGCTCCGGGCATGAACGTGGAAGTGGATGCCTATGTAGAAGATGTAGATGTGGAAACCAAGGGCGCGTACGCCGACAGGTTGACTGCTTACATTGTGCTGGAACTTAATGCCAGGGTAATGGAGCCCAAGCAGATTAACGTGGTAACTGAGGTTGCAGGGGTATCTTTTGAGAAAACACTGCTCAATATTGAAAGTGTTGTGGGTGAAGATTCTGCCCAGGTGGTCTTAAGGGAGTCCTTTGAGACACCGGACCCCAAACCTGATGTGGAAAAGGTTTTGGATACCACTGCCAAGGAAATAAAGATTACAGAGAGCAAAGTTATTAATAACAAAGTAATCCTACGCGGCTATGTTGATGTGAATATTATCTACGTGGCTGCACTGGATGACCAGCCGGTTCATTCCATGCACCAGCGTATTAATTTCCGTACATTTGTGGAAATCCCGGGTGCGGAGAACGGTATGAATGTAATGGTTACACCCATAGTGGAGTACATCAAGTCTGATTATGAAAGCTGTAATGTACATGTGGAATTGGTAATGAAGGTAAGGGTAAGAGTTACCGAATCTATGCAGCGGGAAGTTGTTACTGCCGAAATGATAGAAGAACCTGATGTATGTCTACCCGGTGAAACAATTGATTACACCATTAGACAGGGAGATACTCTTTTCGAGCTGGCCCAAAGGTATAGTACTACTGTTAACGCCATTATTGCCGCCAACCCGGGGGTAAATCCTCAGAACCTTAAGGTTGGTGATACGATCACCATTCCCTGCGGAGCTAAAGGTTAGATTAATAATAAAGGAGGTTTATGTAAATGGCATTAGAGTACTTTTACAGGGAACCGGAAAATGTACTTTGCGTAAAGGTGAAAGTTCCCGTTGTTTTGGCCGATGAAGACATTACCGTGATGGTAGATAATATCGCTCATTTGCCGGAGCTGGCTCAGAAAGTAGACCATATTGATGCCCGTCTGCAAGATTTTAGAGTAAGGCCCCTTTTCGTACATGAAGACGGTAATAATTGGATTAGCATTATCGAAGAAGAAGGATGGGAAAGATTCGGCTGGGGACACCCGGAGGGCAGACTGCCTGTTGTTAAAAAGATAATGATAGAAGGAACCTTGCATAAGCAAATTTTCTATGTTAACAGGGATAATGATGTTAGGCATTTTGCTGAAGATATTCCCTTTTCTGAGAGCGTTACGCTAGCTGACCCCGCTCCTGTTGTTGACGAAGATGATGTTTACGGCGAAATCTGGGAAAAGAAAATTGATATGCGCTGGAGCTTGCGCGGGGGAAGTCGTCTCAGCCAAACCGGGGAAATGACATTTAGGGTTAAAGTTGTAGAAGATCGTCAAATTTGGGTGCAGGCCTGCCCAAGGTTAGGTCAGGTTTGTGTGAAAGGTAGGAATATCCTTAAAGACGGCGGCCTGGAGAACTGGGGATCCGACACCGATCCGTTGTTCTGGGGAGCAACCAACGTCAACCGTAATGGCGATGTTGTTTATGAGGGCAGTTATTCCGCTGAACTTGGTGGAACCGGTGATAACCAAGGCCTTCTAAACTCTGCTCTTTTCCAAACGGTGGATATAAACGGTGGATTCGAATACAGGTTATGTTGGTATGTAAGGGAAAATGCAGGCGCGGAAGGAGCATCCTTCAACCTGCTTGTAGAACTGGCATTTTTCGATGACGACGGGAATGAAATAACAGCCCGGCGGGAAGATTTGCTACCCACGCAAATTCCCGATGACAGTTTCCGGCGTTTCTGCCTGGATGCTGTAGCCCCGGAAGATGCAACAAGTGCTGTGGCCCGGTTTACCTTTACGCCCATAGGTGACAACACCAGTAGTGTTAAGATCGATAATGTTACCCTTGAGTGTATGAGGGTTGGTTTATACGGCACCTACTATGAAGAAAGGCGTTAATAAAGGTTGTATGCCAGACTGAATTGCTGTCACTATTAAGTAGAAAAAGCTGTTTGGTAAAAACAGCTTTTTTTATTTTTTTACACTTTAGGAAAGTATACCTTGCCATATAAATGGCAAGGACAAAGGAAAAAAGTACTGAAAAGCGCGCGCCATGCTTGTGCCCGTTAGGTATGCCCAGAATGGGTATAAGGGAACTGATTTAACACGCTTTTCTTGTTCTGATTTATAGTCACCTTAACATATAATTTAGAAATCTATGTTTGCACTGAAGGAGGGACCTCACATGGGTATGGATATGGGCGGCATGATGCAATATATTCAGGAAATGCAAAAAAAAGTTCGTGATATGACTGTAAAAGTAACCTCGGAGGACGGGACAGTAAGTGTGATCATGAACGGGCACCAGGAATTGACACAAGTGATTATAGGTCCGGAGGTTTTTGATAAAAAAGATGCTGCCGAACTTTCTGCGGTTATTGCTGAAACATTCAGCCAGGCTCTTACTGAATCTAAGAAGATGCTACAGGAGGAGATTAAAAAGGTTACCGGGGGGATGGGATTGCCGCCGATTCCCGGACTTTTTTAAGGGAGGTGAACCTTTTGGCAGCTGACCGGCCGGCCATGGAGGCGCTGTTATCAAATGTGTTGGAATTAAAAAATAAGGAGAACATGGAGTCATCAAGTTTTCTGGCCCTTTTAAGCATGGTTAACCTAATGGGCCTGATAGAGCTTATCAATGAAGAGTCCGGAAAGCCCCAGGCAAGAAAACAAGGGGACTTACTTCTTCCTTTTGGCCGTGTGCCCGTAAATAAAGGATGACCGAAGACAGGCAAAAGAGGGCTGCGCTGATTATGGGCAGCCCTCTTTAATCTGATTTTTAAGACTCCCACTTCTATAAGTGGGAGTTCCTCTTTTTACTTCCCATAGCTTATCATTCCGTGTCATTGTTGGTAGTTTTACCCTTATGTCCCGGTGCGTCTGCAGGCATTGAGGAAACCGAATTGCCATGGTTCTGGTCTACTGTTGCATTGAATTCAGTTCCAGCGAAGTCGGTATCATTGAAGTTAGTTCCGTGGGAATCAGTGGACTCCAAACTTGCGTAGCCTGTATTATATTGGGCAAATTGTCGTAAGCCACTGTCCAGGGTATTTATGCCCGTTTTAACGTTTTCCAGAGATCTAGCGGTAGCATCCAGCGTAAAACTCAAAGATTCCAGTCCTTTGTTAACATTTTCCACGGGCGAAAAGCTGAGCAGCCCTAACATTATTAAGAAAGATAAAGGATTGTATTGTTGACCAGCCAAATTATAACCTCCCTTCAATTCTCCTTTGATATTTTATGCCTATGGGAAATAATGTGTTACTTGCGGCGGTCTCAAATGTCGGTCAATCTTGGCGAACCTTGAATATGTATATGGTAATGATGACTTTTCCAAAGGGGGGTACTATGTTGGATGAGAATGAACTTAGTGCTGTACTGGGTAAGCTCGTAGAATACCAAAAGGGGACCGGGGAAAAAAATACATTAATTATGTTGGCTTTATTAAATCTCTTAGGTATTGTAAGTAACTTAGACAGGATGGAAGGCAAGGCTAATCAGAGCAATTCTCCCTTGGGGCAACTGCCTTTTAACCCGGCAATGCTGTTGAGTTTACTGGGTGGGGGCCAAAGTAGCGGTCAGGGAAAGGGACAGGGCTTTGACCTTTCTTCACTGATGGGACTGCTGGGTAACTTTTTAGGAGGGATGCCCGGGGGAGGCATGATGCCACAACAACCGCATCATCAGGATGCCAAACAAGATAAATCCGCTACTGAAACCCCGGTGGGGAAAAAAGCCGGTAAAATGAAAGTGGAGAAGAATGTGTCCCAACCTCAAACCCCAAACCCGGCCAAAAGCAAACAGACCGGGGGTAAGGATGATAAACCTAAAAAGTCGGAGGTTATTAAGTGGGATTTCGGTGATAAAGAACAGGGATAATACAGTATATTTTGATGCTTAAAGGGAAACTTAATTAAAGATCAACAGACTCGGGAAGGGGTGAATAAATGACAGGCCCTGGCACCGAAAAAACTTTCCTGGTGGGCGGGTTGTTCAGTGAAGAAGGTAAAAAAGAGGTCGAACATAATCTTATCCAAATCGACGGGGTGCAACAGGTTAATGTATCCTTAAGTGATAGTGCCGTAAATGTACGCTATGACCCGGGTGTGATAAGAGATGAATTCTTGGCCAGAACACTTGACTCACTGGGCTATTCTCCCCGGGTAAGATAGGAAAAGCAGGCTTTATCTAAAGCCTGCTTTTCCTAAGGGCGGGCTTAAGCCGCCGGCTATTCAACCGGCCATCTTCAAGTTTAATTTAGGGGGATCTGCATGCACGTAACAGGACGACTATTTGCCCTCTTGATAGCCACCGGCTCAGGAATAACTATGGCCTTACAGGGTAGCATCAATTCTGCCCTGGGTAAAGTAATAGGTGTTTTGGAAGCAACTTTTATTGTACACGTGGTTGGTCTTTTACTGGTCAGTGCCCTTCTATTTGTTCTTGGACTTGGCGATGGTAACCTGACCTTTATTTTCAAATCCCCTTGGTATTATTATTTGGGAGGGGTACTGGGAGTGATCATAGTCTATTCTGTGGTACGAGCCATCCCTCCGTTAGGCGTGGCTGTGGCCACAACAGCTATCATTCTGGGACAAGTATTCACGGCAGCTTTGGTGGATCACCTGGGACTTTTCGGTTTAAATAAGATTCCCTTCACCTGGTACCGGGTGGCGGGAACAGTACTTATGGCTGGAGGAGCATGGCTATTACTCAAAAAATAGCTTAACACAAGACATAAGAATAAAACCCAAAGTTAGGCCCAGGATAAAAAAACCTTTCCCGTAACCTCTGGATACCGGAATTAACTTATCCCGAACAATATAAGTCATAGCTCCGGCGGCAAAGGCCAAAAGAATGGATATGAGAGCGTCTGTGGTCTGGAGTACCAGCAACCCCAGCAGGGTTCCTACGGGCGTTACAACGCTCACAGCTGCGTTAAGGGTTAATATTCTTGGAGTCGAGGCGCCTCCCGCTTTCAGGGGTGCGGCGGTAGCCATCCCCTCCGGAATGTTGTGCAGGCCAATGGCAAGGGCAATCATGGGCCCTACCGAGCCGGGTGTGGAAAAACCTGCGGCAATGGCCAGTCCTTCAGGCAGGTCATGCAGTGCGATACCTATGGCAATCAGGTAACCCATGCTTAAAAGAGAAGGATGTCTGGAATAATTGGCAAACTCCATTTTACTGATTAATAAATCGGCAAAGGTAATAATAAGTAAGCCGGCTAAAAAACCAAACAGACAGCTAACCGCTCCGCCAAGCCGCAGGGAAGAAGGTAATAGATCTAAAAGTATTACGGAACCCATTATGCCGGAGGCTAGGGCTAAAAGGAAACTTAACGAACGGGCCTGCAAGTGGCCTAAACATAGAACTGCAGCCGCTCCCAGACATGTCCCGAAGCCCGCAATAAGTGCTTGTAATAATATCTCCGTCATAAAGGGTCATAATCCCGGGATAATAATTTTTTGGCCCGGATAAATTAAATCCGGGTTTTTGATATCGTTATAAGCTGCCAGCTCTCCTGCGGTAATGCTGTATTTATTGGCAATTGCCCACAGGGAGTCTCCGGGCTGCACTATATATACGTTACTTTTTTTAGGGGCCGGCTGGGTTGCATTAGGACCCGGTTCCTCCTGGCTATCATGTGTTACCCTGGTTATGTGTACAGGTGTTCCTATATTAACTTGGGGAAACAGCTCTTCCACGTCATGGTTATACATCCTAATACAGCCCAGGGATGCTGCCGTCCCAATAGATGCAGGGTTATTTGTACCGTGTAAGCCATAATTACCATCGGGTATGCTGATACCCATCCACCTTGTTCCCAGTACCCCTCCCGGGTTAAGTATTTTGGTAATAATTTTATAATTGCCTGTAGGAGTGGGCGTTGCTGCTTTTCCCACCGCTACGGGGTATACTTTGACCAGTTGTCCTCCCCTGTAATGGTATAACCGGCGCAGGGTGGTATTAATTGTTAACCGGGTGCCGGCTTCTCTTTTCATTTAATCACTCCTTTCGTTGTACTGATTTATCTTCGCACAGCCTGTAAGACCCCGCCCCCGTATAAGGAAAGGGGACACACCTGCTGAAGCTTGGGTATTTCTCTGGGGACAGGAATGTCCCCAACTAATGGGACTAACAGGCTGTAGCTCGAAATAAGTGCGACTAAGGTTCAGTTGGGTCAAGACCCCACCTGAACCAAGTCTTCTTTATTTTATGAGATTAAAAGGAAAGAAATATCTATAACCGTAGATGGCAAACATAAATATTATTGAATCTATGCTTTGCGTTTGCAGGGTTTTGCCTGGGAAATGGATAATAGAATTGGCATTTGGCTTTTAGGAGTGGGGAAATTGATTAGGATAACAGCCCGTGCGAAAATTAATCTTACACTGGATGTTTTGGGAACTTTACCTGATGGCTATCATGAAGTTGCAACGGTGATGCAAGCTCTGGATTTTCACGATACATTGGAAATCCGCGGCGGAACTTATGGTTTAACTCTTTCCAGTAACAGCAAGGCAATACCCCTGGGCGATGATAATTTGGTCTTCAAGGCTTTCGAACATTTGATTAAATATGCCGGTCCGGGAAGAGGGGTTCATATTCATATACGTAAAAATATTCCCATGGCAGCCGGTTTAGGAGGTGGGTCTTCCAATGCCGCGGCAGCCCTTGTTGGGTTGAATCGTTTTTGGGAATTGGGACTTACTACGGATGCATTGATGGAGATAGGTTCTCACATCGGGGCCGATGTCCCATTTTTTATTATGGGGAAAACCGCCCTCGGTACCGGAAAAGGGGATAAGTTGATTCCTCTTTCTTCTCCTCCGACAATGGGAGTGGTATTAGTAAAGCCGCATTTTGGGGTTAGTACGGCACAAGTTTACAAAATGTTTGACAGTCTTTCTTATGTGCCGGAGCCCCGTACAGGTTTAATGATTGAGGCTATTAATAATAAAAGCATAAAAAATATTGCCGCCAACTTAGGTAATGCTCTTGAGCAGGTTACAGCAAGTCTTCATCCCCAAATACACCAAATAAAACGCATGTTAACACAAGCCGGAGCATTAGGGGTACAGATGAGCGGTAGCGGGCCAACTGTTTTTGCCTTGACGGAAAGTAAGAACAAAGCCGAAGAATTGGCACGGCATTTAAATAAAGATAGTATGACTGTTTTAGTTACGGAAACCGTACTAGAGTGAACTTGATCACCTAAAGAAAGAAACATTGTTGTTTTGAGCTTATTTTCTATACTTGCAATAATTACCTGATAAAGGTTAAAATAATTAGGAGAAGGGGGCGGGGGTTATGGATAAACCCAAACTTGTGCCGATTAAACTTAATAATTATAAACCCCTGCGGGAAATCGTTTTTGAGTCTTTAAGAGAAGCTATTATACATGGGACTCTTAGGCCGGGAGAACGTTTGATGGAACTCCAATTGGCAGAGCAGATGGGGGTAAGTAGAACTCCGGTAAGGGAAGCTATCCGCAAGCTGGAGTTGGAAGGATTTGTGGTCATGGTACCTCGAAAAGGTGCCTATGTCTCAGGTATCTCCGTAAAGGATATCATTGACATTTTTGAAGTTAGAGCATCCTTGGAATCTTTAGCCGCCGGGCTGGCCGCTGAGAGAATAACCGAAGAAGAGTTGGATCAACTGGAAAGAGCCCTGTTTCAAATACAGGAAGTGAGTATGGGAGATAATATAGGTGTAGTAGCAGAAAAAGATGCTAGCTTTCACGCACTTCTTTTCCGAAGTAGCAGGAACCAACGCTTGGTGGCCATGATAACTCATTTGCAGGAGCAGATACAGCGTTTTAGAACTACCTCCTTAGCTGTACCCGGGCGTACTAAACATGCCGTGGCAGAGCATAAGAATATTGTAGATGCCATTGGTGAACGAAATGCGGAATTGGCCCAGGCGCTGGCCCGGGAACATGTTGAAAACGCTGAGCAAAGTTTTTTAAAAGTATTACAGGAGGCCGAAGAACAAAATGATTGACGCCTTGGTGCTGGCAGGTAGCCTTAACGAAGGGGCGCTTAGCAGATGCAGTGCCGTTCGTTATGAGGCCCTTATCCCCATTGGGAAAAAGTCTATGGTGGAGCATGTTGTTGATGCGCTCCTTAATTCAAAACGCATCAACCGGATAGTGCTAGTAGGGCCTGAGCATGAACTGGCCGGGAAGTTTCCCGGCCAAAAGGTGCACATTATTAAGCCTAAAGAGGATTTAGTAGACAACGTAGTATGTGGACTTAAATTGTTGCCGGGATCCCGGCAGGTATTGGTGGTAACTTCGGATATTCCCTTGCTAAACCCAACAGCCATTGATAATTTCCTGGACCAGTGTACCTGCTGTGATGCAGATCTTTATTATCCCATAGTGCCACGGGAAGTGGTAGAAAGACGGTTTTCCAGCAGTAAACGGACTTATGTTAGCCTAAAAGAAGGTTTTTTTACAGGGGGTAATGTTTTTTTGCTCAACCCCGCTGTAGTTTGGCGTTGTTTACCCAAGGGGCAGGAAATTGTTAACGCCAGAAAAAGCCCTTTAAAGTTGTGCCGGCTGGTTGGATTCATGTTTTTAATACGTTACTTAATGCGCTCGGTTACTTTGGAAAAAGCGCAAAAAAAGGTTTCCCGGTTACTGGGAATAAGGGGTCAGGTAGTGATAAGTATGGATCCCGAGCTGGGTATTGACGTGGATAAGCCCAGTGATTTGGACTTGGTAAGTAAAAAACTTAATATAGCAAAATAAAAACCCTTTTTAAGGGTTTTTATTTTTATCAATAATAAAAAAAATAAATTATGGCAAAAATACCATAAGGTATATTTTTGGTAAAAAATATTGCCAACTCCATTTCTAACTGGTCAGGATAGGTAAACAATATGAATGAAGCTATTAATTTGGATGATATACGGCAGGCCGCGGAACGTCTAAAGGGAATAGCACATTATACTCCCCTGGACTATTCCGAAACCTTCAGTGGCATGACGGGCAGCAGCATTTATTTGAAACTGGAAAATATGCAGAAAACCGGTTCATTTAAGATAAGAGGTGCCTTTAATGTCATTGTCGGCCTGCCAGAAAAAGAAAAAGAAAAGGGAGTGATCGCTGCTTCCGCGGGAAACCATGCTCAGGGAGTGGCATTTGCAGCAGCACGATTGGGGATCAAATCAACTATAGTGATGCCCAAGGGAGCTCCCATCGCTAAGATAATTGCCACCTCTAATTACGGGTCTGAAGTGATATTGGCCGGAAATAATTATGACGAAGCTTACCGCCATGCAAGTAGCTTACAAAAAGAAACCGGTGCCACGTATATCCATGGTTTTGACGACTATAGAATTATGGCCGGGCAGGGCACGGTCTCTATTGAGCTTTTGGAACAATTGCCCGGGTTGGATGCGGTGGTAGTACCTGTTGGCGGAGGGGGGCTGATTGCGGGTATGGCATATGCTTTCAAGGAATTAAATACCGGTATAAAGGTTATCGGGGTCCAGGCAAAAGGAGCACCTGCCGTACTGGAGAGCAAAAAAGCCGGTGTGTTAAAAACTGTATCTTCAGCCTGTACAATAGCTGATGGAATAGCTGTAGGTGAACCGGGTAGGAACACTTTTAAGATAATTTGCCGATATGTGGACGATATGGTAACGGTGGATGATGAAGAAATCTCCCGTGCCCTTCTACTCCTGCTGGAAAGATCCAAACTGGTGGTGGAAGGTGCGGGAGCAGCCGGTCTGGCCGCTGTCTTACAGGACAAAATTACGTGCCGGGGCCAAAGGGTGGCGGTAATACTTACGGGCGGTAATATTGACAGTAACATGATGTCAGTGATCATTGAAAGAGGTCTGGTAAAAGATGGCCGGCGTTTGCGGATCAGCTGTCTGCTACCAGATTCCCCGGGGAGTTTGGAAAGGCTGCTGACAGAGGTGTCACATCATAATTGCAATGTAATTAGCATTACTCATGACCGTACAAATCCCGGCATACCTTTAAAAAAAGCCAGGGTTGATCTGATACTGGAAACCAGGAACCAGGAACATATACTACAAATAAAAAAAGCATTGGAAGAAAGGGGATACATTACAAAAGAGTTTTAACTAAGGAATAATTTTCTATTTTTGATGCGTTTTTTTGCAGGAATTTCTATCCTTATGCCGAAGAACTATTCGAATGAAATGGCAACTTATGGCTAGAAAGGTGGTGAGACGGTGAACGTTACAGATGTTAGAGTGCGAAAGATTCTCACCGACGGCAAAATGAAGGCTATTGTTTCAGTGACCCTGAACGATATGTTTGTTATTCACGATGTAAAAGTCGTAGAGGGACAAAAGGGTTTATTTGTAGCGATGCCCAGCCGTAAAACACCTGACGGTGAATTTAGAGACATTGCCCATCCTATCAATACCTCCGCCAGGGAGATTATCCAGTCGGCAGTACTGGACGCCTATGAAAAAGCAGCTACCATAACAGCTGTTTAATTAGGTAAAAAAAGGGAGCGTTTTTAGCTCTCTTTTTTATTTAATATTCAGAATATATTTGGCCTGGAGGGAAACGGTCTTTTTTGTAGAATTACAATTTTCATTGGTGCATTTATGGGAAATGATATAATTGCGTACTATATAACGAGAATTCCGGTCGGAAGTTAATAATGTGCCGGTTTTTGGTTGGTGCTAAATAATAGATTTAACGGGGAGGGGCCTAAATGGATCTGGCAGCGGTAGTGCTGGCTGCGGGAAAAGGTACCAGAATGAAATCGGAAAGGCCCAAAGTTTTACATAAAGTTTGCGGTAAACCTATGGCTACCCACGTTATTGATGCCGTAGAAGAGGCGGGAGCCCAAATTATGGTGGTAGTGGTGGGGTACAAGGGTGAAGAGGTAAAAAAGGAACTGGGAAACCGGGTTGTCGCCGTTATGCAAAAAGAACAATTAGGTACAGCCCATGCACTGATGCAGGCACGCCCTGTACTTGAAGGGTTTAAAGGTCGAATATTGGTGGTATGCGGTGATACCCCATTGATTAAATGTTCCACCCTTCAAACTCTGGTCAATGAATCTGTACGCACCGGTTCCGCAGCTACGGTTCTTACATCCGTGATGGAAGAACCAGCCGGGTACGGCAGGGTGATAAGAGATTTTTCGGGTAATGTGTCTAAAATTGTAGAGCAAAAGGATGCCGCACCGGAAGAACTCGAGGTAAAAGAAGTTAATACCGGCATATATTGTTTTGCCATAGACGGTCTTTTTGATACTTTAGCCGGCCTCAAAGCTGATAACGCCCAGGGAGAATACTATCTAACCGATATAATTGACTTTTATAGGAAAAAGGGTTTGAAGGTTACCGCAGTAAGTGATGCCAGGCCGTGGGAAATTTTAGGTGTTAATGACCGCAAGCAGTTAGCGGCCGTGGAAAAAATTATGCGCCAAGAAGTTTTGGACGATATTATGTTATCCGGCGTTACCGTGGTAGATCCGGATAACACTTATATCGAAAGCAAAGTTGAAATAGGGAAGGATACAATTATTTATCCTTTTACTATGATAGAAGGTAAAACGGTCATCGGCGAGAATTGCAGCATTGGGCCTTCCACCAGGCTGGTTGATGTTGAATTAGGCCAGTGTGTTAAGGTGGAACAGTCAACTGTGTATAGCAGTATTGTGGGTGACAATAGCAGCATCGGTCCCTTTGCATACATACGGCCGGAATGTGTTCTCGGCAAGGGTGTTAAAGTTGGGGATTTTGTGGAGATGAAAAAAGTTTCTGTCGGTGACGGTAGTAAAATTCCTCATCTGACCTATTTAGGAGATTCAGAAGTTGGAAAAGATGTTAATGTGGGAGCAGGTACTATTACCTGTAATTATGACGGAAAAAATAAACATCCTACTCACATAGGTGACGGTGCGTTTATCGGTAGTAATGCCAATTTGGTGGCGCCGGTGCGTGTTGGTGAAAAAGCCGTTATAGGTGCAGGATCAACCATTACAAAGGATGTCCCCCCGGCAGCATTGGGGGTGGCCAGAAGCAAGCAGAAAGTGTACGATAAGTGGAAGTCAGGGAATGGTAACAAGGACTAGCTTGGCCATTGAACTTACAACTGGAGGTACGCAGGATGTCTTCCCGTAAGAGATTAAAATTATTTTCGGGCAATTCCAATGTTGCGCTGGCAGAAGAAATAGCACAATACCTGGGGGTTTCCCTGGGTTCATCAAAAGTAAAACGGTTTTCCGACGGAGAAATACAAGTCAAAATTAATGAAAGTGTCCGCGGAGCAGATGTCTTTATTATTCAGTCTACATCCCAATCTGTGAACGAAAATTTGATGGAACTTCTGATCATGGTGGATGCTGTGAGAAGGGCTTCCGCACGTCGAATTACCGCTGTCCTACCTTATTATGGTTATGCCCGGCAAGACAGAAAAACCCGGGCCAGGGATCCTATAACCGCCAAATTAGTGGCTAATTTGTTATATGCAAGTGGTGCCCGGCGCGTGGTTACCATGGATTTGCATGCGGGCCAGATTCAAGGTTTTTTTGATATACCGGTGGATCACCTGCCGGGTGTCCCCATCCTGGCGGAATATTTCCTACAGCAGAAACTGGATAACGTCGTTGTTGTAAGTCCTGACCTGGGTGGGGTGACAAGGGCCCGGGACCTGGCAGAGCGAATTGGTGCTCCCATTGCTATTATTGATAAAAGGCGGCCTGAGCCCAATGTGGCAGAAGTAATGAATATAATAGGAAACGTAAGAGGCAAGAAAGTTATCATGATTGATGATATAATTGATACCGCGGGAACAATTAACCAGGGGTCGCGGGCCATGAAAGAATGGGGCGCGGAAGAAATATATGTTTGTTGCACCCATCCGGTACTAAGCGGGCCGGCCATCCAGCGGCTGGCACAAGCACCTGTTAAGGAAGTTCTGGTAACCAATACCATTACTTTGTCGGAAGAGAAAATGATGGACAAGCTTAAGGTGCTTTCTGTAGCGCCCCTGTTGGGGGAGGCTATTATACGGATCCACGAAGATCTTTCGGTGAGCAAGTTATTTGACTAAGGCAGCTAAAAAATAAAAAACCCCGCTGCGGGGGTTAATGTGCAGACCGGACATTTTATATCAGTCTTCAGATGACGGAGGTTTACCGGTATATTCGTCCGGCTGTGCCGGTTCTTCTTTTTGTTTGGAGTCTTTAGGACTTTTTGATTTACCCAGAGATTTATTTAATGATGTACTAAAGTTTCGGGTTTTTTGGACTGTATTGTCCCAAATGTACGATGTAGAGTCCTTAAAGGATTTCATTGTTTCCTGGATGCCGCCTTCTATTTTGATTACATTATCCGTGGCTTCATCGGCACACACTATTACATCTTTTCCTATCGTGTTAACATAGTTTGTGTCTAAAAAAGCTTTACCGTGCATTACACTACTTAGGAATTTATCCGTGAATTCCAGTCCTACCAGCTGTCCTGAAGCCATGTCTACGTAATACTCGTCGGCGTAACCCAAAAGAGTGCCGTTTTCAGTGACAATACGGGCACCAATTATTTCAATGTTATCTTTTAACAGTTTTATTATATTGGGTAGGCTACTTCCCCGTTCAGCACTTGAAGTTTGGTCAATGGTGACGGCGTCTTCGCCGACACTTTTAACTTTGTTGAAATCAACATACTTTTGTTCTTTGAACCATCCCTTTTGTTCGATAATCAGGGCAACAACTTGCTTGAGGGACGGGTCTACTACCAGACCTTTCACCGAACCTATTTGCCGGCCTTCTTGTAGACCTATGACCGGCATGGATAAAAACTTTTTACTTTTGCGCATATGCTCAGCCCCCTTTCCGTACCGTTTCTCAAGTAAAGCTTATGTGTGCTTATGGATTTCTATGACAAAAAAAGGGAATAATATTAATTGGCTAAAATTAAGGAGGTTTTAATATGGCCCAGTTTGATTTAAAAGCAGCAGCTAGAACAGAAAAAGGTAAAAGTTACCGCAAACAATTAATGAACCGGGGCTGGGTACCCGGCGTGGTTTATGGAAAGAAAATGGAGAGTCTTCCTGTTGAATTGGAATGGCGAACCTTTCATGACGTTATGAACTCAGGCGGTCGTAATGCCATTATTAATATTAAAGTGGAGAATGCAGGCGATTACCAGGTAATGGTTAAAGATATGCAGTTCGATGCCATCAAGAAGTTTTTAATGCATGTTGATTTCCAGCAAATATCCATGAGTGATGCCATTGAAGTTAACATACCCATTAATGTTGACGGTGAGATTGAGGAAGGTATACTGCAGATCATCTTGCGGGAGTTGAATATTTCCTGTCTCCCGGGTAATATTCCGGAGGGAATTAATGTGGACGTTTCTAAGTTGCACGTGGGAGATACACTTAGTGTTAATGATCTGGAGATACCTGAGGGAGTAGAGGTAATAGACGATCCTGAGGCTACTATTCTTACTGTAAGCTCTGAAACCGTTGCAGAGCCTGAAGATGAGGAAGAAGGCGAAGAAGAAGAACCGGCAGAAGGTGAAGCAGAATCCGCAGAATAATTGTGCTGGTTCGACACACACATCACCTCCCTTGTGCATAATCTGAAATGACCGAGAAAATTAAAATCAAGGGAGGTTAAGTGTATGGCTGATGATATTGGCAAGAAGGAATTGGGTGTTACCGGTTATGGTCCCGGCTACAACCCTCCTGGTTATGGTCCCGGTTATGGCCCGGACTATGGGCCTGGTTGCGGTCCCGGTTATCCGCAGCCGGTGGAGGGAAATTATCTCTATATGAGATTGGAAGATTGGGTAGGCACCAGTGTTACTGCGGTTTTTGCGGATGGTTCCATAATAAGGGGTTCTTTGCATGCTGTTGGCAGGGACTATGCAGAGATTCACCGCAGGGTGGATGCTAACAGAGAGGCAGTATTTATACCGCTAATGAATTCAGTTATTATTGGCCCTGTTAGGTAAAACAACTGTAGTTCAGATCAAACTTACTACCTGTCCTCTGGTGAGGGCAGGTAATTTATTAGTGAACTTGTTCAGCTAAATCTGCGCATCGGGGCTAAAGAGGAAAGGGGACACACCTCCTGGAATATTAAAAATCGGATAAAGATAGGAATCGGTATCGCTAAGTGGGATGTGCCATCTTGCGAGTATCACTGTTAGCGGTATTAGTTAGGTGGGATAAAGGTTATGAAGCTTCTAGTGGGTTTGGGTAACCCGGGCAGAAAATATGTGAAAACAAGGCATAACGTAGGGTTTTTAGTTATTGAACGGCTGGCCGATAAGCTCGATATACCGATAACCCGCCCATTTTTTCGAGCTCAGGTGGGACAGGTATTTATAGCTGGTGAAAAAGTAATACTGGCCAAGCCCCAAACATTTATGAATGCCAGTGGACAGTCCGTAGCCCCACTTTTAAATTGGTATAAGCTTTCATTGGCGGATTTGATGGTTGTATATGATGATCTGGACCTGACTCCCGGAGTAATGCGTATCCGCCCCAAGGGAGGAAGCGGCGGACACCGAGGTATGGCCTCTATTATGGAACACCTCGGCTCAGGAGATTTTGCCCGTTTAAGAGTGGGAATAGGTAAGCCTGAGCCGGACCAGAGGGATACCAGTGATTGGGTCTTAGGAAAATTTGACCGTGAAGAAAAAAAAGAGATAGAGGCCACCGTGGAGAAGGCGGTGGATGCTCTACATGCCTTTGTAAAAGAAGGTATTAATCAGGCCATGAATAGATACAATGTTTAAAAAGTATAGTTCTTTACCTGCTTGGTTCATACTACTAATAGCTGCCTAAAGAAGACTTGGTTCAGGTGGGGTTTCACCCTTCGGGTTCGCGTAACCCCATCTGAACCTTAGTCGCACTTATTTCGAGCTTACAGGCTGTGCGAAGATGAAAATGACTGCCTTTGAATGGATGTGACGATTTGACATTTATACTGGCAGGCCTCACTGCTTCAGGACTTTCCTGGATTTTAAATGGGCTGCTGGTGGATAAAGTGGGGCGCTGGTGGGTTGTTGTCTTCGGTCCCGGTATGGAAGAATTATCAAAAACAGGTATAGCCCTTTTTTTGGGTACTAACATTTTTTTAAGCCACCTCACTTTTGGGGTTGTAGAGGCGGTTCGTGACATCACCGGCGGTCAGCCGGGAAGTTGGCTGGCCGGTCTGGTTAGTTTTATAAGCCATAGTGTTTTTGGATTTATGGCTACTTTGAGCTACCAAAAAACCGGTTCGTTTTTATTTGCCGTGATCATTCCCCTCATTTTTCATTTCCTTTGGAACGGAGTAGTCCTTATGCGTACCGGCTTGACGGGCCACAGGTAGGGGGGGTATAATTGTGTGAATCCAAATTCAAAAGATGTCAATTTAAGGCCGAGAGCTTTAGCCTGCGCCGCTAAAGCTCTTTTTGTGGTGCCCTTTATGGAGAGATGAATTAGTGAGTGGATTGCTAAAGCCTTTATATGAAACACCTGAATTTAAAGAAATAGAAAAAAGCTTGCGGCAAAATATGAAAAGGCAAATGATCTTCGGCGTCACATCGTCATACCGCGACTATATCATGGCCGGCCTGGCACATGGTTCAGATGGTATGGTTTTAATTGTGACTCCAGGAGAAAAAGAAGCCGCGGAAATCACAGGCAATCTAGGAACATTTTTGGACATGCCTGTTTACCATTTTCCTAGTTTGGAACTTATTCCTTTTCAGATTTTGGCTCAGGATAGGAAGACTCTGGCCAGAAGACTGGAGGTTCTGGAGGCACTTTGCAACTCTCAAGAAAAAAAAGTTGTAGTGGCTTCTGTGGAAGCAGTAATGCGTCGGCTGTGTCCCTGTGACGTTTTCTCCCGTTCCAGAGTGAGATTAACCGTTGGCGAAAGACAGGAACCGGGCGTGTTATTGAAAACACTGGTAAAGCTTGGCTACGAGCGCGTAGACCTTGTGGAATCGACTGGACAGGTCAGTCTCCGGGGTGGTATTCTTGATATTTACCCCACATCACTTCACCAGCCAGTCAGGCTGGAGTTTTTTGATGATGAGGTTGATTCCATTAGAATATTTGATGCTCTCACCCAGCGTTCTTATGAAAAATTAAAAGAGATAACCATCGGGCCTGCGCTGGAATTGGTTGTGCACGAAGAAGCTTGGGAACGGGCCAGAGAGACGGTCTTAAATCAGTACCAGCTGCAGTATCGTAAACTCTCTCGCTATGGGAGCCCGGAAGTGATCAGAGAGTTTGAAGATAATTTGCAGGATGTTTTAGAATACCTGAATAATGATGTATTCTTTCCGGGAATTGAACAGTTCTTGCCCTACTTTTATTCCCGGGAGGTAAACCTTATTGATTATTTGCCGGCCGGTTCGCTTATTTTAATGGATGAACCTCAGAGGTGTAAAGATATCACCGAAAGTATACAAAAGGAACGTCTAGAAACGTATTCCCAATTGATGGCCAAAGGGAAGGCGCTTCCCTCACAATATGAGGGATATGTTGACTGGCGGTATATAGCCCTTTCACTGGAGAAACACAATACGGCATATTTCTGTTTTTTACCGCGCCAACCTAAATTTATTCAGCCACAGGCTGTGGTTAATTTTACAGCTAAAGCTATGCATAATTTTTTAGGAAAAGTAACAATGCTGGCGGAAGAGATTTTACACTGGCGCCGCACCGGTTATGCCGTGGTACTTACGGTTTCCAATGAAGAGCGGGGTCGGTTATTTTTGAGTGAATTGCGTGAAAATAAAATAGACGCTTTTTATACTGCGTATCCCGGTGAGCAAGTCAAACCCGGAAATGTGATCATTACCCCCGGGCATCTTTCCGGAGGATTCGAACTGGTAAATGCGCGTCTGGTGATTATTGCGGAAAAGGACATTTACGGCCGGCAGAAAAAGACTCGTAGACGCAGTAAAAGTCAAGATAAGCAGGAAGCAACCCAACGGCTGGAGCCTTTTGTTGATCTTAAAGTTGGCGATTATGTAGTCCATGCGAACCACGGTATCGGTAAATATATGGGCATAGTGCCGCTTGATATAGCCGGCATTCGCAAGGAATACTTATTAATTAAGTATTCAGGCGAAGATAAGCTTTACGTTCCTAATGACCAGGTGGGACTATTACAAAAATACTTAGGGGCTGAAGCCGATTCACCCAAGTTATCCCGGTTGGGTGGGAGTGAATGGTCTAAAGCCAAAGGTCGTGTAAAGCAGGCCGTACGTGAAATGGCCGATGATCTGCTAAAGTTGTATGCAGCCAGGGAAGCGGACAGGGGATACGCTTTTAACCAAGATTCCGCCTGGCAGCAGGAATTCGAAGGTAATTTTCCTTATGAGGAGACGCCGGACCAGATTAAGGCGATAGAAGCTGTAAAGAGAGATATGGAGCGCAGTCGTCCCATGGACCGGCTCTTGTGCGGTGACGTAGGGTATGGCAAAACTGAAGTGGCCCTGCGGGCAGCTTTCAAAGCCATTATGGACGGTAAGCAAGTGGCAGTATTGGTACCAACCACTATTTTGGCCCAACAGCACTTTAATACCTTCAGAGAACGTTTTTCGGGCTATCCTATAAGGGTGGAAATGTTAAGCAGGTTTCGTACTGCCAAGGAACAAGGAAAAGTAATTGAGGGCCTTGCCAGCGGCATGGTAGATATAGTTATCGGTACACACCGCCTGGTTCAAAACGATGTAAAATTTAGCGATCTGGGCCTTCTGGTGGTGGATGAGGAACAGCGGTTTGGAGTTGCTCATAAGGAAAAGCTCAAGCAAATTAAAGTAAATGTGGATGTGTTAACTCTTACGGCAACCCCTATCCCACGTACACTGCATATGTCTCTCGTAGGGGTAAGGGATACCAGTATCCTGGAAACCCCACCCGAGAATCGCTTTCCCGTGCAAACTTATGTGCTGGAAGAAGATCCGGTAATGATAAGGGAGGCCATACGGCGTGAAATAGGACGCGGTGGGCAGGTGTATTTTGTTCATAACCGGGTTATGGACTTGCATGCAATGGCTTCCTGGCTGCAGGAACTGGTGCCTGAAGCGCGTTTAGCAGCGGCCCACGGGCAAATGAAGGAAGATGAGCTGGAACAGGTAATGTTGGAATTCTTGGACGGAGCCTATGATGTACTGGTATGTACCACTATTATTGAGAGCGGTCTGGATATTTCCAATGTAAATACCTTGATAGTAAAAGAGGCCAGTAATTTTGGACTTGCTCAGCTTTACCAGCTTAGGGGAAGAGTGGGGCGGTCGACGCGAATGGCGTATGCATATTTAACTTTTCGTAAGGATAAAGTCCTTAATGAATTGGCAGAAAAGCGCCTTGGAGCTATTAGGGAATTTACAGAATTCGGTTCCGGTTACAAGATTGCCATGAGGGACCTGGAAATTCGTGGAGCAGGTAATATTCTAGGTGCTGAACAGCATGGGCATATAGCCGCTGTGGGATTTGAGATGTATTGCAGGCTGTTGGAAGAAGCCGTGCGAGAGGCCCGGGGCGAGAAAATAGACAGTCCGGTGGAGACCACCGTGGAACTTCCTGTAGAGGCGTATATTCCGGATCATTATATCCCGGATACCAACCAAAAGGTTGAAATTTATCGGCGCATTGCCAAAAATGCGGGTGAGGACCGGCTGTTAGAAATTGAAGATGAATTGGTAGATCGGTTTGGGGATTTGCCTGACCCGGTGCAAAATTTGGTGGGAATAGCGCGCGTCAAAAATCTTGCCGGCCGGCTTAAAATAAAATCTATTAGTAAGCAGCAGGAATTCTACAAAATGCAATTTTCCCAGGAGCACAATTTAGATGGGGAAAAGCTGGTAAAAGTTAGTGACCGGTATGCCGGTAAAATAAAGTTTAATAACACAGAGGATGAATTTGAGATACGCTGGAGGCTCCGGGATGCCGGAATGAAACCCCTGCAGCTTTTGGATAGACTGGAGGAGTTTTTGCATAACTTGGCTTAAATTAATTAATTGAACCTCAAAATAGCTTAATATATAATGGGGACAGACTGTTATACCGTTTTGGTGTATACATGTTATGACTTAAATGGAGAGGGGAATAAGAATGAAAAAGTGGATAATTCTTTTAATAGCCGCTACTTTGACGCTGTTGTTACTGGTAGCCGGGTGTGGCGGTAAAGTTGTAGCTACCGTTAACGGAGAGAACATTACACAGCAGGAACTGGACAAAGAGGTTGATATGTATAAGGCGGGCCTGGAAAACCAGGGGGCCGATTTTTCCGGTGAGGAAGGAAAAGAAATTATGGACCGCCTGCGTCAGGATGTATTAAAGCAGCTTATAGATGAGACATTGCTGCTGCAGCAAGTGGAAAAACGTAGTTTAGAGCCCTCTTCTGAAGAAGTGCAGAAAGAAATAAAAAAGATAAGGGATAACTTTGAAACCGAAGGTGAATATAAGAAATTCCTAGCAGCAAATGGTGTTAATGAGCCCCAGCTTTCTGATTACGTAGAAAAACAACTGGCGGTACAAAAGCTGGTAGATGAGGTAACTGCCGATGTTAAAGTTACCGATCAGGAAGTTAAGCAGTATTACCAGGAAAATGAAGAGAACTTTACCCAACCGGAAGAGCGTAAAGTTCGGCATATATTGATTGGGTCTGAAGGTAGCGGTATGGATACTGAACGTTCGCAAGTGGATGCTAAAATTGAAGCGGAGCGCCTTTTGCAAAAAATTGAACAGGGGACTGATTTTTCCCAGCTAGCTAAGGAATATTCAGAGGATCCGGGCACTAAGGATAACGGAGGCCTTTTGACTATTACCCGCGGCGGTGGATTTGTGCAAGAGTTTGAAGATGCTGCGTTTAATCTTGCAGAAGGTGAAGTTTCTCCCAGTCCGGTAAAAACCCAGTATGGATATCATATAATAAAGGTGGAGGAAATTATTCCCTCCGAGGTGCAGTCTTTAGAGGCGGTAAAAGACCAGATAAAAACTAGCTTGGAAGATACTCGCCGGGCCGGTGAATTTACCGATTATGTGGAAGATCTAAGAAAAGAAGCTAAAATTGATAACAAATTATCGAATAAAGATGAGAAATCTACGCAAAAATAGAGGAAACAGTGAAAGGTGAAATTAATTTACTATGGATTGGTAAAAAATGAATAATTACCTTCCACCTGTTATATACTATCAGTGAAAGGTAATTCGCGGGGAGTTTGCAGACAAAGGAGGGAAGGGTACCATGAAGGCCACGGGTATAGTACGTCGTATTGATGACTTGGGCAGAGTTGTTATACCCAAGGAAATAAGGAGAACGTTAAGAATCCGTGAAGGTGACCCCCTTGAAATTTTTGTTGATAGAGAAGGCGAAGTAATCCTGAAAAAATATTCTCCTATCGGGGAATTGGGGGATTTTGCCAAGGAATATGCCGATTCTTTGCACGAGGCACTTGGACATATCGCCTGCATTGCCGACAGGGACGCCATTATAGCCATTTCCGGGGCGCCTAAAAAGGAATTTTTAAACAAACCAATAAGTTCTGCAGTGGAAAAAGTTATGGAAGAGCGTAAGGCGGTTATCATAAATAATCCCGGTGAAGATGCTCATTGTGAGGAATGTTCAATTGTTGAGGATAGTGAATGTAAATATTCCTCCGAAGTGATTGCTCCCATCATTGCCGAAGGGGACCCTATAGGAGCAGTTATTCTTGCCTCTAAAGAAAATGATGTAAAGATGGCCGAGATGGAATTAAAATTAGCTGAAACGGCGGCAGGCTTTTTGGCCAAACAAATGGAACAATAAAGGGTAACCCGTAAATGGGTTACCTTTTTTGTTAAGGGAGAAGATATTAATCACACCCCTTTTAAAGAGACGGTTTAATGGTGTATAGTATTAAATGTGTTGTACATAACTGGGAATGCATGGGAGGTTTTGGTTTGCAGGACAACAATGGTAGGACAAGTTTTCCACTGGACCCAATTGTGGAAGTGATGGCTAAATTGCGTGCCCAGGATGGTTGTCCATGGGACAGGGAGCAGGACCACCAAAGTCTTACCCCGTACTTACTGGAAGAGACCTATGAAGTGCTGGATGCCCTGGAACAGGGGGATATGTATAAATTTTGTGAAGAGTTGGGAGACTTATTATTACAAATAGTATTCCACGCCCAGATAGCCAGTGAGAACGGCTATTTTACAATTAACGATGTAGTGACATCCATTACTGAAAAAATGATCCGCCGGCACCCGCATGTATTTGGTGATGTTACGGTGGAAAACAGTTCTCAGGTGCTTGATAACTGGGAAAAAATAAAGCAAGGTGAAAAGGATGGTGGTGACCGGGCAAAGTCCGTTTTGGATAACATTCCCCGGGGGCTGCCGGCTCTTTTGAGAGCCTCTAAAGTGCAAGAAAAAGCGGCTCGTGTGGGCTTTGATTGGCCGGACTACAGGGGGCCATGGGATAAAATAAATGAAGAACAGGATGAACTGCTCGCCGCTTGCCGGACAGGCAATAGAGAATTAATCCAGCACGAATTGGGGGACCTGCTTTTTTCTGTGGTAAATTTTTCTCGTTTCTTTCAAGTAAATGGAGAAGTGGCATTAAATGGTACGGTGGAAAAATTCGTTCGCCGTTTTCAATACATAGAGCGTGCAGTTCGAGAAAAAGGGGAAAAAATTGAAGAATGTAGCCTGGAAAAATTAGATTCACTTTGGGAGAAGGCTAAAAAAGCTGAAAATTAGGGAAATATTCTAGGTAAATTTTTCATTTTGGGAGGAACTGATAGATATTCAGCGAATAATAGGGGTGTAGTACACGCTAAAATTTTGAGGGGGGTATTTATGAACAAGGCAGAATTGATTGCCAGTGTAGCAGAGAAAGCAGCACTTACGAAAAAAGATGCCGAAAAGGCTGTTACGGCGATTTTAGAAAGTATTGAAGATGCGCTTACTTCTGGCGACAAAGTTCAGCTGGTTGGGTTTGGAACTTTTGAGATTCGTGAAAGGGCAGCGCGCAAGGGGCGCAACCCTCAAACCGGTGAAGAAATTGACATAGCGGCTGCCAAAGTACCGGTGTTTAAAGCCGGCAAACAATTACGTGAAAGTGTAAGCAAATAACCTTTTCCGAAAAGAGGCCATCTGTTGCGTCTGGATAAGTTTTTAAAAGTGGCTAGAATAATAAAACGAAGGACAATTGCTAAAGAGGCTTGTGACAAAAAACAGGTGTTGATCAATGACAGGCCGGCAAAAGCAGGAGCCGAAGTTAATACAGGCGATTTAATAAGTATTCACCTGGGGCAACGACGGCTTAAGATTAAAGTGGCGGCCGTTAAAGATACAGTCCCGGCAAAAGAAGCAGCTATGTTATACGAACTCATAGAAGATCATAAAATCAAGCACGAATTTTAAAAAGTCCCCCACAGAGGGGGCTTTTTTACACTTTAGGAAAGAAAGTACTGAAAAGCGCGCGCAAAGGGAACTGATTTAGCGCGCTTTTCTTGTGGGATATTTATTAATTTCTCCACAAAGAATAACCAACATAAAAACAAACGGGAGGGTTCTATGTGAGGAGAAAGGAAGTTTTTGCTGTTACTGTCTGTGTGGCCATGGTTATCCTTTTTGTGACTGCCTGTGCCGGTGAGCCACAGAAGAAGCCGGAGAAGGCTCCGAAAGAAGAACCTACGCTTAAACTTTATGTGGCAGAGCAAGGTGAAGTTGAGGACGTCAAAATGGAAGAATATTTGATGGGGGTGGTAGCAGGAGAAATGGAACCGGATTGGCCGGTTAATGCGCTGGCCGCACAGGCTATTTTAGCCCGTACTTTTACCATGGAAAATATGAATGCCGGCAGGAAGTTTCACGGTGCAGATGCCAGTACTAATCATGAGGAATTTCAAGCTTATGATCCTTCAAGAATTAACGATAAAATAAAGAAGGCAGTTGAGAAGACGAGGGGAAAAGTAATAACCTATGATGGAAAATATACCAGGGGATGGTTTTCGGCCTGCTGTGGTGGTATTACTGCGGCAGCAAGTGAAGGCCTGACGCAAAAAAAAGGTTCTACCGAGTATCTCAAAGCTAATGCCAAAGATGGGTGTTTAGAAATAACCACAGCTGAAAATAAGCACTGGAAGGCTGAAATCCCATTAGATGAAGTGCGAACAGTACTGCAGGAGAAAACAGGTAAAGACCCGGGCCGCATATCGCAGGCTAAAATAGCCGGGAAAGGACCTTCCGGCCGGGCAATAAAGTTGGGTTTCGGTGATGCTACGGTTGATGCTATGGACTTGCGCCTTGCGGTTGGTGCTGATAAAATGCGATCCACCCTTCTATCTGATTTTTCGGTGAGCGGGGACAAATTGGTGATAGAAGGTAAAGGATTTGGACACGGGGTAGGGCTATGTCAATGGGGTGCTAAAAAGATGGCCCAGGAGGATAAGTCTCCGGAGGAGATTATTGAGTTTTATCATAAAAATATAGCTGTGCAAAAATTATGGGATTGATTTTAGTAAAGGTGGCCCTGTATGTAAACAGGCCATCTTTTTTGCATATTGGGAGGATGTTGGCATAGATATAGTATCGATATTATTTTAGGGGCAAATCCGGTCGGGGAGGGTTGAGGCGTGGAAGAAAAGCCTAAGAACCGGTTGGAGTTAATCGACCGGCGCCTTTTAATGTTGGACGGGGTGGAGCAGGTCGGTACTTTCGATGAAAATGAGATTTCACTGGCCACCAATAAGGGATTCCTGCTGCTTAAGGGTGAAGGAATGCATATTACTGAACTAAACCTGGAACAAGGTAAATTAGCGGTACAGGGACATATTATATCCATGCATTTTATTGAGGGCAAGTCGATTAAAGGAGCGAGAGATCGGGGTAAAAACATAATTAATCGAATTTTTAAGTAACGGCTGAAAAAAGCGCGTATGCGCTTTTTTTTACATCATACCATGATGGAATAGGAGGTGAATGTCTTTTGGCGCCTCTGGAGGAGCAGATGTTTACTTTTTTCATTTCTATAAGTTCCGGTTGTCTAGCTGCTTTTTGTTTTGATGTATATAAAGCACTAGTTAGGTTTTTTCACATACGTAGATTTGCTCTAAGTGTGGGAGATATCTTGTTTTGGATTGTCTTGAGCGGGCTTATTTTTGCGTTCCTGCTTTTTAGTAATGATGGAGAAATGCGTGGGTTCATGCTCGTTGGACTGGCCGCAGGGGTCGGAATTTATTTACGTATACTGGGGGAGCATTCTCCCAGGGTAATAACCCGTGTTTTGGAAATAACACATCAAATTATATTATTTATGGCCAGAGTGTTGGCATGGTCCTGGATAGGGATTACTGTGCCCTTTAAATTGGTTTACTGGGTGGCTGCATGGCCTTTAAAAATGGCATTTACGTTAACTAACAAACTGAGGTACTTTATGGCAGGTAACAGTAAGAAGGTCTTTGTACCTTTTAGTTTTATAAAGGAGCGCCTGGGAAGAAAAAAGAAATAGGTTTAGCAACCAAAATTTTGCTTTTCAAAAAAAGGATTTGTCATTAGTATGTAGAATATATGTAGTCACATTGTAGTGAATAATAGTAGAGATGACGGCGTGTTAATTAATTTAGCGCCAGGATAATGTGTGCCGGACCAGGGGTGGCTGCTGTGCAAATTGAAATCCGGGGTGCAGAGAAACTTAGTTATCGAGAGCGGCAAGTAGTTACCCTGAAAGAAATGGGTTATTCCTCGGAAAGGATAGCCAAGCAGTTAAGCCTGAGCCCAAGTACTGTATCAACTCTCTATAACAGGGCACGGAGTAAAGGATATCAAGTAGTTATTGTTATACCGGGAAACAGTATGGGATTGTTTGGCCCCGATCAAGAGGAGGGTGATTAATATGGACAGGACTCTGCCGGATGAGGGTAAAGTAATAGGACATCCCGCTGCAAATAAGATTTCGTCCCGAAAGAAAAAGTTTAATCCTACAAAGAGTAAATTACCTGTAATAGTTTTGATCCTCTTATTGGTCTATGTAACTTTTTCGTTCAGTACCCGGTTTAATACCTTGTATGCTATGCAGCAGGATGTGCAGGAAATGCAGCAGCAAGTGGAAGTTCTGACCCAAAAGAATGCCCAGCTTTATGATCAGCTGGAAAGAGCGCAAAGTGATGCTTATGTAGAAGAGGTGGCCAGGGAAAAATTAGGGCTGGTGAAAGAGGGCGAAAAGCGGATAATGCCTATTCGGGATCCAAGTATTCGTGACTAGAGGAAAACGGAAGATGTATTGATACGGGTGAAGTTAGGCATTCCTAAATAGGGATGCTTATTTTAATTAGGAGGCACCTGATGAGAGTTGCAGCTATTGATATAGGCAGTAATTCAGTACGGCTGTTGGTGGCCGACGTGGACAAACAGGCGGTGGTCCCTGTACATACAGCACTTATTACCACGCGCCTGGGTAAGGGCATAGAAGGGCGCTACTTGCTTTCCGGGACAGTGGAAAGAACCATAAAGGCATTGGATGAATTTTTGCTGGCAGTCCGGTCGTTGAAACCTGATGCCATTATTGCCGCCGCCACCAGTGCAGTCCGAGATGCACAGAATAGTTATCAATTTGTGGACTTGGCAAAAAAAGAACTGGAATTGGAAGTAAATATTCTGTCCGGAAAAGAAGAGGCTTATTTGACTTATCAAGGAGTGCTGACCGGGCTACGCCAAGAATCACGACATATGCTCGTTGTTGACTTGGGAGGTGGTAGCACAGAATTCATATGGCCGGGAAAGAAAGAAGTTGATTGGGAAAGTGTAAACGTAGGGGCGGTTCGTGCAACCGAGGGGAAGTATAGCCGGGAAAAAATAAAGACTCTTTTAAAGCCGGTACTGGATCAAATTGCCGCGTCAAGACCCAGTGGTCTAATCGGTGTGGGGGGTACGGTTACAAACCTTGCAGCCATGGCTTTAATGCTCAATGTCTATGATTCCTCCCAGGTTCATAGTTATAGACTTACACTGGATAAGGTCCGGGAATTGATGAGTATTCTGCAGGTAACTCCAGTGGAAGAACGAAAGAATATTCCCGGATTGCAGCCGGAGCGAGTTGACATTATAGAAGCAGGGACTAACATTATCGCCGCTATAATGGAGTATCTCCAAATTGATTCCCTTGAGGTTAGTGAGGCAGACATACTTTATGGACTGGCCCTGGAAGCGGCACAAAATGTCGATAGAAAAGCTGGAAATACATACCAAAAATGACAAAAATCTGTGCAGCCTTGTACTATAATGGCCATCATAGACGTAGTACAAGGGGTGTAATGGTTGGAACAAAGTAGGGCTGATTCCGTATACGCGTACCGCAGGGAACAAAAATATAATACCGTTACCAATCACGAGGAACGCAGGGGAAAGGCCTCCCCCCAAAAAAAATACCTAAACAATTTTTTTTTACGGTTTATTGGTCATGTGAGAGCAGCTAACCTCTTAATCGCTGCAGCTGGATTTTTTTTAGGGCGAGCAGTGCTGCTGGGTGAGCTTTATCCTTTCGGTGTGGCCTTTGTGGCTGTGATTTTCTGGCACCTTCGACCCCAGGGAGTTTTTGCAGCAGTGGGGGTGTTGGGCGGGATCTTGACTATTGCCGGCGGGGAAATACCGATGGGACTAATGAGTTGTGTTTTATTAGTTGGTTTGGGTGCTAATTTTATTCCTTCCAACACCAGTCGCTCGTGGTTTATTTTACCAGGTATGGTTGCGGCAGTCATAATGGCAGTGAGAAGTAGCTTTCTTGCTTTTACTAACGCAATTCCCTATGACTATGTGAGTATCTCCTTTGAAGCGGTATTTGCCGCCATATTTACCCTTTTAGCCATGAAAGCGATACCTTCCCTTTTGGTTATACGTTCGCCGGAAGCCCTCAAAAGTGAAGAAATTTTTTGTATTATGGCTTTGGCCGGTGGTATTGTGGCTGGAACGGGTGAAATTGCCTGGGGGTTGTTCTCCTTAAGAAGCACTCTAAGCTATTTCCTGATTTTATTGGCAGCCTTAGCGGGAGGAACCGGAGTCGGTTCGGCTACCGGTGCTGTAGTGGGCATTATTCCCGGTCTTGCTTATACAGAATTTCCTTTGGTTGTAGGAGCCTATTCATTCAGCGGACTTTTGGCAGGGCTTTTCCGTTCCTTCGGCAAGCCTGGTGTGGCAGTGGGCTTTTTGTTGGGCAATGTAATTCTTTCCATGTATACCTCTGGCTATAATCAATTGACAGCCGTTGTGGCCCAAACAGCCCTTGCAACTTTGCTAATCCTTTGCATTCCTAAAAAATGGGTGCATGAGCTAACGACTTCCTTGGTGCCGGCTGTTGATGGGCATGGCGATGAGAACGGGCCGGAGGTAAGGGTTAAGCAGTTTATTGCTGAAAGAATGAGTAGTTGGTCGGGTGTATTCCAAGAGATAGCAAAGACTTTTGAACAGGCAGCTGTTACAGGTTATCCCGCCGGGGATGAGAAAAATTTGCAGGACTTGTTCGGAGAGGTGGGTAAAAAGGTATGTAAGGGTTGTTCTCATTACTCAACATGCTGGGAAAGGGAGTTCTACAAAACTTATCAAAGTCTTTTAGGTCTTTTTACCATTGCCGATAATTATGGGCGGGTGACGGTGGACGACCTTGATGAAGAGACTATGTCTAAATGCAATAGAGCCAAGGAGTTAGCCATAACCATAACTTGTTTGCATGAAATGAATAAGATGAATCGCTTTTGGTCAAAACGGCTGACAAAAAGCAACAGTCTTGTTTCTGAGCAACTTCAGGGGATTGGGGAAGTTATAGAAAATCTATCCGGGGAATTGGAATCCCAGGAATTTTGCCGGCAGGAAGCAAAAGCTATAAAACATAAGTTAAAGAAAATGGGCTTTAGGGTGGTTTCACTTGAAGTATATCAGGCAGGGGAAGAAAAATCTGAAGTTCATGTGGTTATGCCGGCTTGTGGTGGGCGTATGCTCTGCCGGTATGAAATAGGACCTTTTTTGTCCAAGGAAATGGGATGTTCTATGTCCGTAGCCACCGTTTCTTGCCCTCATAAGGAAGATGAGGAATTCTGCAATTTTAGGGTTTATCCAAATCCAAGGTACCAAATTTCCATGGGCGCTGCCGGTATCGGTAAAGACGGCAGTATAGTCTCCGGAGACAGTTTTTTATCCTTACCACTTGTCGGAGGCAAGTTTGCAGTGCTTTTAAGTGACGGAATGGGCTCCGGCCAACGCGCATCCGTAGAAAGCACTACCACATTAGGGCTGATTGCAAAACTATTGGATTCAGGGTTTGGAAGAGATCTTACGATAAAAACTGTTAATTCTATCCTTTTACTACGTTCATCTGAAGAAAGCTTTGCTACGGTGGATATGGCGGTGATAGATATATACACTGCGGAGGCGGAGTTTTCTAAAATAGGGGCCTGTCCGGGATTTGTGGTGCGTGGGCAGCAAGTGGGAACGGTACGTGCAAATTCATTGCCTGTGGGTATAGTTGATGAAGTGGAGGTTTTTGCAGTATCAAAACAGCTAAACCATGGCGATATGGTAATCATGGTTACCGATGGAGTGTTAGATTCTTGTGAGGGGACGGGTGACAAAGAGGGGTGGTTGATTGAGGTTTTACGCGAAATTTCCGGGCTAAAACCCCAGGAAGTAGCGGAACTCATAATAAATTTGGCTCAAACCGGTTCCTGCAGGGATGATATGACGGCGGTGGCGGTTAGAGTTGAGAAGGTTAAAAGCTGAAAGTTTTAGTAGTTGTAACCAATGTTTACATACGCGTGCTAAGGGAACTGATTTAGCGCGCTTTTTTATGGTTAAGGAAAGTATACCAAAAAGGCGCCTGTCCCCTTTTCGCTTTTCAAGAAATACCTTTTAGGGTATTTCTTTGGGATATTTTCTTAGACAGGATTAACAGGATTTTTTGCTTTGCCTATATTCCCTTATTATTCTTTTTGCATACATCCATAAACATTGGTTTTATGTCTTAACCATATAGCAACTAACTCTCTCCACACCTTCTTAAATCCCTTTCCTTTCTCTTTGTTTTTATCTCTATCCCGAGAATCGCGTTGATCCCGTCAAAAATGGCCCTTTCTTTTTTAGTGTTGGCACTATGGAGTCTTTCTTACGAAAATATAGTTTTTTTCATACTAGTTTGTGCATAAGGTTCATGTGGGTTTTGACGGGAGTAAAGGGATTTAAATAAAGGAATACTTGATATGCGGTGTTGGTGCCCCGTCTGTGGGGTTAAGGGAACTGATTTAAACGCTTTTTTGTGGCAAATATTCCTTACTGGCAGGAATGTGACTATTTTTGTTGAAAAACACTAGTACAAATATAATTGATTGGTGAGGCTATGTCTGTTGTCCAAGATGTACTGTTAACCATAAAAAAGTACAATATGATAGAATCCGGGAACAGGGTACTGGTAGCTGTGTCCGGAGGTCCTGACTCAATGGCCTTGTTACATATCCTTTTTGGCCTGAAAGATCAATTGGGCATTCAACTGCATGTTTTCCATTTGAATCATTGTTTCCGGGGAACCGAAAGCATGCAAGATGCTTGTTTGGTTGAGGATACCGCACAGCTTTTGGGTGTACCCTATACCTTAGAAAAGTTTGATGTGCCGGCTTACTGTGTTCAAAACCATAAATCAAACCAGGAAGGTGCCCGGGAAGTACGATACAACCTTATTTCCCGTATTTCATCCCAAATTGGGGCGGCGCGGGTGGCGCTGGGTCACCATGCCGATGACCAGGCGGAAACCGTAATTGCTAATTTTTTGAGAGGTTCGGGATTGACTGGATTGAAAGGGTTTTTGCCGCTGCGGGAAGAATTTTATATCCGGCCGCTTTTTAGGTTGCGCCGAAAGGATATTGAGGAATACTGTAAAGTTAACAAAATAAGTTATAGAATAGATTCTTCCAATAAAAAAACCGTTTACAAACGAAACCAAATCCGGTTAGAATTAATTCCGGTTTTGGAAGATTATAACCCCGCACTGGTTAATACACTTTTAAAAACAGCCGAAGTTTTAAGAGCAGAAGATGAATTTTTGGAAAATGAAGCCGGTAAGGTTTGTACTTCTCCCATGGTATCTAATGAATGTAATGGTTGGGTCTTGGATATTGACTTATTGACGGCGCTGCCTCTTGCATTACAGCGCCGTGTAATGCGTAAACTATGGAGTAGAATGGTTGGAGAACCCGGTGGACTGGGGTTTGGGCACCTTGAAGTTATACTGGATTTGCTGCAAGAAGGTAAGGGCAGCTGGGAAAGCCATTTGCCAAGGGGTATACATGTAACAAGAAGCTATAATCAGTTGTATTTTAAAAAGGAAAGTGAATCAAATGAGAGAGCCCCTGTTGATCGCTACCATATTAATGTACCCGGTGAAACTCAGATTCCGGGATTGGGGGTTGTTGTCAGGGCAAATGTGTTGTTTAGGGGCGAAACTCTTGATCCTGAAATGTTACCGGCACAAGAGGTGTTACTTGACTATGATAAGCTGAACGGTAAATTATTTGTTCGCACGCGACTCCATGGTGATCGTTTCTCACCTCTTGGAATGAACGGGGCCGAAGTAAAGTTGAAAAAGTTTTTTATTGATCAAAAAATACCCTGGGAAAAAAGAGAAAGTATTCCTCTGGTTACTTGTAATGGTGAAATTGCCTGGGTTGCCGGAGTCAGACCGGCAGAAAAGTTCAAGGTGGACGAGGCTTCGGAACGGCTCTTGCACTTGAGTTTACTTAAGCAATAGGAAGTTACCATCTGCCTTGAGTGAACGTTGCTAAACTGGTAAGGCAAAAGGGTATCTAGTACGAATTTTCATAAAACCTCTTAAAGCTCTTTAAAATTTTAGTTTAGGGCAAATAGTTTTGTGAGATGATAGTTTTAGAAGCTGGTAAAGACTTAGATTTACTTTTTCAATAGTAATTTTAAAGAGTTATGGAAAATAATAATTGATACAAAAAAAAAGGCATGATAAACTAGTCCCTATGGGGTTTTTTTAAGCTTGGAGAGGAGTGGCTTTGTTGAACAAGGTCATTAAGAACCTTAGTATTTATCTTCTAATAGTGTTGGTCATTATCGCCCTCATCAGGTTTGCTTCGCCGCAGGAGACCGTAGTCAAGGAGTGGACATATAACCAGTTCCTTGCGGCAGCTGAAAAAGGACAGCTCAGTGAAGTTACCTTACAGCCTGAGAAAGATACTTTGTTAATTACCGGCACAACAAAAGGTAATACAGAATTCAAAAGCAGGTCTACTTACCCCAATCCTGAATTGGAGTCGCTGTTAATGCAGCAAGGGGTAGAATACGATGTGACTCCGCCTCCGGAACCGGGTTGGTGGACAGGGCTATTAACTACCCTGGTGCCCATTCTTTTATTTGTTCTGCTTTTTTTCTTCCTCATGCAGCAGACACAGGGCGGGGGTAACAAAGTAATGTCTTTCGGTAAAAGTAAGGCTAAGCTGCATACCGATGACAAAAAGAAAGTAAATTTCTCCGATGTTGCAGGTGCGGATGAGGTCAAGGAAGAGTTAGAAGAAGTAGTGGAATTCTTGAAAAGTCCCAAGAAGTTTAATGAACTTGGGGCCAGGATACCCAAAGGGGTTCTATTATATGGTCCTCCCGGCACCGGTAAGACGCTACTTGGTAGAGCGGTCGCTGGTGAGGCAGGGGTTCCCTTTTTCAGTATCAGCGGTTCGGATTTTGTAGAAATGTTTGTAGGGGTCGGTGCATCCCGAGTGCGTGATCTTTTTGAGCAGGCCAAAAAGAGTGCCCCGTGTATTGTATTCATCGATGAGATAGATGCCGTAGGGCGCCAGCGCGGGGCAGGCTTAGGCGGCGGGCATGATGAGCGGGAACAGACATTAAACCAGCTACTGGTTGAGATGGACGGCTTCGCTCCCAATGAAGGCATAATAATAATTGCCGCCACCAACAGACCGGATATTTTAGATCCCGCACTATTAAGGCCGGGACGTTTTGACCGTGAGGTTACAGTAGGTATCCCTGATATCACAGGGCGTAAAGCTATTTTACAAGTGCATATGCGCGGTAAGCCACTTAATGAAGATGTTGAGGTGGATGTGTTAGCTCGGAGAACACCGGGCTTTACCGGGGCTGATCTGGAGAATCTGGTTAACGAAGGGGCGCTTCTGGCAGCCAGGCGTGATAAGAAAACTATTACTCAAGAGGAACTAGAAAACTCTATCGAGAGGGTTATAGCCGGGCCGGAAAAGAAGTCCAGGGTAATAAGTGACTTTGAAAAGCGGTTGGTTTCCTATCATGAAGGTGGCCATGCCGTGGTGGGATATCTCCTACCCTATACTGACCCCGTGCACAAAGTGTCTATTATCCCCAGGGGGAGAGCCGGTGGGTACACCCTTCTGCTGCCGGAAGAAGATCGTTTCTATATGACCAAATCACAGCTATTGGACCAGGTGGTAATGCTCATGGGCGGAAGAGTTGCCGAAAGCATAGTGTTAAAAGAGATAAGTACCGGGGCCCAGAATGATTTGGAAAGATCTACCGAAATGGTACGTAAAATGATTACAGAATTCGGAATGAGCGAGGCGTTAGGTCCCATGACCCTGGGCAAAAAACAAGGTCAGGTTTTCCTGGGGCGGGACATTGCCAGTGACCGTGATTACGGGGAAGAAGTGGCCACCGCCATTGATAAAGAAGCTCGCAAGATAATAGATGACAGCTATAACCGTGCCAAGGAAATACTCGAGGGTCACCTTGATACGCTACATTTGGTTGCCAATACATTAATGGAAAAGGAAAGTATCGAAGCCAATGAATTTCGTGCATTGATGCAGGAAGCAGGGGAAGAAGAACATAAGGTTAAATTAGATAAAAAAGACAAAATCGATATAAATAAGGTATAGTAATTAAGGCCGCAGCGATGGCTGCGGCCTTTGGCAGCGGATATTTAAGATTTGCTTGGTAAATAATGATAAGAAAAAGGGGAGGATTTGAATTGGAACGTACATATGTGATGGTTAAGCCGGACGGAGTGCAAAGAGGGTTGGTTCCCAGTGTTCTAGCTCGTTTCGAAAGGCGGGGGCTAAAAGTAATTGGATTGAAAATGCTACAGATCCCACGGGAGTTAGCTGAGGAACATTACGGAGAGCATAAAGGCAAACCTTTTTTCGAAGCTTTGGTGGGATATATAATTTCAAGCCCTGTGGTAGCGATGGTGCTAGAGGGTAAGAATGCTGTTGCCGTGGCCCGGGATATGATGGGTGCTACCGATCCGCAAAAAGCATCCCCCGGGACTATTAGAGGCGAATTTGGTTTGGATATAGGTCGGAATGTTGTGCACGGTTCAGATTCTACGACCAGTGCCGAAAGGGAAATAAATCTATTCTTTAAACAGGATGAACTGGTGGAGTATAGGCTGGAAACCGAAGCTTGGATTTATGAATAGCGGCAATAGCCGCTATTTTTTTGGATAAAATAATAATTCTAGATAGACTTGCCTGGGCAGACAAGAATTAAAAAAGTTTTATAATTAGCAGGAATTATCTGATAATGTAACGAATGTCTATAAACTAAACAATATAGCACAGCAGAGGTGTTTTCAAAAATGAGTGACGAGTTAAAAGTTGGATTAAAAGGTGAGGCCAGTGCTCTCGTAACGGATGATAATACCGCCGTTGCTTATGGTAGTGGAAGTGTGAGTGTTTTTGCCACCCCGGCTATGATAGGACTTATGGAAAAGGCAGCTTTATCATCAGTGGATTCGCTCCTGGACAAGGGTACCTCTACTGTGGGTATGAAGCTGGAAGTGGAACACCTGGCAGCTACGCCTAAAGGGATGAACGTTGTTGCCACTTCAGAGTTGATAGAAGTGGATGGACGTCGTTTAGTGTTTAATGTGGAAGCCCGAGACGAGACAGAACTGGTGGGCAGAGGAAGACATGAGCGTTTTATTGTACCCCTGGAAAAGTTTATTACCCGGGCCGAAGGAAAAGGTAAGAGCTAATTTAATAAAAAAATAATTCTATTTCGACCTTATTATGGAAAGCAAGGTCGAAATATGGTATTTATTGTTGGAATGTTCTGATTATAGTTTTGACACCTGTTTTAAAGGTGTTTTAATAAGGCTAAAAGGGGTGAGGATTAAGACACTTTTGAGTGGAGTTGGGTTTTAATTTTGGGGTTTGGTGATTATATCTGTTTCAAAGAAGGGAGAGGAAAAAATGGCTTACGATGCAACGAAAATGAAAGACTTTGAAATTGCTGAAGCTGCAGAAGCCAATATGCCCACGCCGTCAGAATGGCAGGAGAAATTGGGGCTTCAAAATGATGAAATTATTCCTCATGGGAGGATATGCAAGCTTGATTTTATGAAAATAATGGACCGTCTGAAAGATAGGCCGGACGGTAAGTTTATTGAAGTAACTGCTATTACCCCCACCCCTCTGGGTGAAGGGAAAACCACCACCAGCATGGGCTTAGTGGAAGGCCTTGGAAAAAGGGGTGTTAGTGTAGGCGCTGCTATTCGCCAGCCTTCCGGCGGTCCTACTATGAATATTAAAGGTACCGCAGCCGGCGGCGGTAATGCTCTGGCTATTCCTATGACCGAATTTTCACTGGGACTTACAGGTGACATGAATGATATTATGAACGCCCATAACTTGGCCATGGTAGCACTTACGGCCAGGATGCAGCACGAAAGAAACTATGATGATGATCAGCTGGCCCAACGCAACCTAAAGCGCTTGGATGTTGATCCCACCAATGTAGAAATGGGCTGGGTAATTGATTTCTGTGCCCAGGCACTGCGCCATATCAATATTGGTCTGGGTGGCAAGATGGATGGCTACATGATGCAATCCAAATTCGGCATTGCGGTTAGCTCCGAGTTAATGGCCATTCTTGCCGTGGCTACCGACCTGAAGGATCTCAGGGAGCGCATGGGCAAAATCATAGTCGCTTATGATAAGAAGGGTAAGGCGGTCACTACTGCTGACCTGGAAGTAGACGGTGCCATGACTGCCTGGATGGTAAATACCATTAATCCCACACTGATGAGTACTGTTGAGTATCAGCCTGTTTTGGTGCACGCAGGCCCGTTTGCCAATATCGCTATAGGTCAGTCCTCCATTGTTGCTGACCGTATGGCTCTGAAGATGTTTGATTATCATGTTACCGAAAGTGGATTCGGTGCTGACATCGGTTTCGAGAAGTTCTGGAATGTTAAGTGCCGCCTGAGCGGTAATATTCCCAATGTTTCGGTGCTCACTGCAACCATTCGTGCCCTTAAGATGCACGGTGGTGGGCCTAAGGTTGTAGCCGGTCGCCCCTTGCCTGAAGAATACACTAAAGAAAATGTTGAGCTGGTGGAAAAGGGTTGTGCCAACCTCATTCACCATATCAAGACTGTCAAGAAAGCCGGCATCAATCCTGTTGTTTGTATTAATGGTTTCCATACTGATACTAAAGATGAAATTGCCGCTGTTCGCCGTGCAGCCGAAGAGGCCGGTGCCCGCTGTGCACTCTCCGAGCATTGGCTAAAGGGTGGCGACGGTGCATTAGAGCTCGCTGATGCAGTTATTGATGCATGTAATGATACCGTAGACTTTAAGACCCTGTACCCCCTGGAAATGCCCCTGCGGCAGCGTGTAGATTTAATTGCCAGGGAAGTTTATGGTGCTGACGGTGTAGCTTGGACTCCGGAGGCAGAAGCTAAGGCCAAGAGGTTTGAAGAAGACCCGGCCTTTAGAGACTTCTCAACTATGATGGTTAAGACTCACTTGAGCTTGACTCATGACCCGGTCTTCAAGGGTGTGCCCAAGGGATGGACCTTACCCATCCGTGACGTTCTGGTATATGGTGGTGCCAAGTTCCTTTGCCCCATGGCTGGAACAATTAGCCTGATGCCCGGTACAAGTTCTGACCCGGCTTATCGCAGAGTTGATGTGGATACCGAAACCGGTAAAGTGCAGGGTTTGTTCTAAAATGTATAAAAACTATAGTAACGTAAGCTCCGGGAGTAATCCCGGAGCTTTTATCATTACTTTGATTATTTGATAATATTTTTATTTTTGGTACTTTCTTTTACAAAAATCCGGCAGGATAAAAACTATTCAAAAGAGAATAGTTATACTTTATAATAATATAAAAGCCAAATTTTTATTAGTAAAAATTATTCAATACAGAATTGAATGGAGTGCATAATAATGTCTAGACCACCTAAATGTCGGCGCGTTGAATTTATGCCGGAGCTTACTTTTTTCAAGCCTGCCGGAGTTCCTTTAAGGGATTTAGAGGAGGTCTCGGTGACGGTGGAAGAATTGGAGGCTATACGACTTAAAGATGTTGAGGGACTCGAACAAGAGGCTTGTGCGGAAAGGATGGGTGTATCTCGGCCTACTTTTCATCGTATACTTTCTTCAGCCCGTGGCAAGGTTGCCAAGGCTCTAGTAGAAGGTAAGGCCATTCGTGTTGAAGGGGGACATTTTAAAGTTGTAATGAAACGCTTTAAATGTGATCATTGTGGGCACGAATGGGAAGCTAAATGTGCTAAAGAAAAAGGAGGCTGCCCGGAGTGTTCCCATGTTGAAGTATTTCGGGTGGACAGCGAAGGAAAACCTTTTACATGTCAGTGGCGGCGCGGGAAGGGAATGCCAAAATAATACTGTCTAACTAACCCCCGTCAACGGGGGTTGTTATTTGCGCCGGAAACAGGGAAGGTGTAATACTGTGCAGAGAATTAAAAGAATATTGCAGCATCAATTCTTTCAAGCCTGCCTGTCCTCTAATCAAGAAAGAGAAAAAAATAGGTATTTCTGCTGCCATGACCTGCAGCACTTACTTGATGTGGCTAGAATATGTTATATCTTGGTTATGGAAGAGAATGCCGGCGAAAGTATTATGTTCGGTGATACCGGTCATCAAAAAATAAAAGAGGTTATTTATGCTGCAGCGCTTACACATGATATGGGACGTTGGGTGCAATACGATACCGGTGAGGATCATGCCCGGGTTGGTGCGGGTTTTGCCGAAAGGATTCTTAAGGAGACCGGCTTTGGCCGCACGGAGATAGAAGTAATAACCGGTGCTATTTTGAACCACAGATCTGGTGCCACAGGTGGAGGGATACTGGGGGAATATCTCAGGCGGGCGGATGATTTGTCCCGGCCATGCTGGCAGTGTGAAGCAAGAGATGCTTGTAAAAAGCTGCACCGAATGGAAACGGCAGCGGGTTTGGTTTATTAGAGGTCCAACGTTTGATGCCGCGGCTTTTATTGCGTAGCGTTTAGAATAGCAAGACATGTCCTAAATGGGGGGTGTAATTTTGTCTTTTGGGGTACGTAACTTGATAATACCCAACCGTCAGGTGGCACGGGAAGAACTATCACGTGTAGGCAGCGATGCCGCAGGCTGCCGCTGGATGACGCCCAAGGCAGTACACAGGGTGTTGAAAGTTAAGGATCTGGAGCCCAAACAAGCCAATATCATTAAGCAGGAAATGCTAAGTAGGGGAGGCGAGGCAGCCGTCTCACGGGGTACAGTGGATGGGTCGGTGGGAACAACGGACATGTTGCTCATGGGGACACTAAAACAGTTTCAAGGGCTTGTCACTAAATTAAAAATGCAGCCCTTTGGCCTGTCCAGGTTGGCGGAAGAAGTCAGCCTAGTATTGGGAAATGTGGAAGGGCGTAGACCTTATACATTGCATTGCCGGGGAAAAGAATTATATCTGGGCCGTCGTACCCTTGTGATGGGTATACTGAATATTACGCCGGATTCTTTTTCCGACGGCGGCAAACATTTTGGCATTGAAAGCGCCATTGCCGGTGCCAGGCAAATGGTAGCTGAGGGAGCGGATATAATTGACCTTGGCGGTGAATCTACCCGGCCGGGGCATGTACAGGTAAATCAGGATGAAGAGATTAGCCGGGTAATTCCGGTATTGGAACGGCTGGTTAGAGAAATAGATGTCCCCATATCCGTAGATACTTATAAGGCGGGAGTAGCTAAGAAAGCCATGGAGGTAGGGGCACACATAATCAACGACCAGTGGGCGCTAAGGGCCGATGCGGACATGGCTGCTGTGGCTGCAGAATACAGTGCTCCCGTAGTGATTATGCATAACCAACAAGGCACTGAATATCACGACCTAATGGGCGATATGGTGGGATTTTTTAAAGAAAGTATGAACATAGCTGACTCTGCCGGTGTACCAAGAGAAAACATTATCATTGATCCGGGTATTGGCTTCGGTAAAACGCTGGAACAAAATTTGGAAGTAATGCGGAGATTGCCGGAGTTGGATTGCTTGGGGCAACCGGTTCTTTTAGGAACTTCCCGTAAATCCATGATCGGTAAAGCATTGGGTTTGCCGGCGGACGAAAGGGTTGAGGGTACCAGTGCATCGGTGGCATTGGGAATAACTTTGGGAGTTGACATTGTTCGGGTGCATGATGTTAAGGAAATGGTAAGGGTAGCCCGGATGACCGATGCCATGGTTAGACAGTGTTAGAAGTTTAAGGAAAGCGGTGTCCGTGTATGGATAGGATTATTATGCAAGATATGGAGTTTTACGGGTATCATGGTGTTTTACCCGAAGAGAACCGGTTGGGGCAAAAATTTATCATAGATTTGTCAATGTATTTGAGTCTAAATAAAGCTGGGAAAAGTGATGACCGTGCCGATACTGTGAGTTATGCCGATGCCTTTTACCTGGTGAGAGAAATTGTTGAGGGGCGACCGCGTAATTTAATCGAAACTGTTGCTGAAGACATTGCCACCGCCATATTGCAGCACTTTACCGTATGTCGTGTAACTGTCAGGGTGAAAAAGCCAGCTGCGCCTGTGCCCGGCCATTTCGGTAGTATGGCCGTTGAAATAAGTCGGGAGCCCGTGGGGATCAAGCATGAATAAGGAAATAGCTTTTTTAGGGCTAGGCTCAAACATGGGTGACAAAGAGGGAAATATTAAAAAGGCCTTGGAAATGCTCAAGGATGAATCTGGGATTGACATTGAAAGAGTGGCACCGTTCTACCGCACAGCCCCTGTGGGGTATACACAGCAGGATTGGTTTTTAAACACTGTGGCCCAAATTCAAACCACACTAAAACCTGATAACCTTTTAGCCCAAATATTATGGACAGAAGATTTTTTGGGCAGAAAGAGGCAGATTCGCTGGGGGCCCAGGGTGGTGGATCTTGACATTTTAATGTATGGGCTACATGTAATCAGAGAGCCGGGGCTGGAGGTGCCACATCCCAGGATGTTAGAGCGTGCCTTTGTGATGGTTCCCCTTGCTGATTTAGCACCTGATCTGTTGCTCCCTGGCGGTAAAACAGCGGAGGAGATAGCTAAGGAACTAAAAGGGTTGCAGGAAATAGAGTTGTTAGGGTAAAAAAAATAAAAGGGAATTAATCTGATTTCTAAGACTCCCACTTCTATAAGTGGGAGTTATCACTTTTTTTCTTCAGGTGGGGTTGAATCCCCACCCGAAGCTCCGATGTTCAGCTTTAGCGTGTATATTTTAAACCAGGTATTTTATTTCAGCACCGGGAAAAATACTCTCTATGTGGTTTGCAAAAAATTTTTTTATGTCATTCATCTCTTCTTTAGTATAGATATATTTGCCATACCCGAACTGCCCGTATTTAAATTTGCGCTCTTTTTCTTCCATGGGTAGGGTTGTTTGCGGGAACACTTCCAAAATACGGTTTTTGGCCCGGGCTGTGAATCTATGGGTGATTAATTCAAAAGAAATATTTTTTACATTGCTTGGCAATGTTTCTCTTAAAGACTGCAATAGCGTAAGGTAATCCTTCTCCCATTGATCATAAATGAATATGGGGGCAATGAGAAATCCCAGCGGATAATCTGCCCTGGCTACCTTGCCGGCAGCCTCAACCCTTTCACCGGCCCGGGGTGTGTCGTGTTCGTAGTCTTTAATAACCCGGTCGGTATTCAGGCTGAAGCGGAAAGTGGTATGCCCACAGTGCTCAACGTGTAAAAGTGAATCAATATCGGTGAATTTGGTGACAAAGCGGAACCTGCCCAACTCCTGATCACCGAAAAATTGAATAGTCTTTTTTAATGAGCCTGTATATCTTTCCACAGGTACGGGATCTGAGGTTGCCGCCCCTTCAAACAAAGTTAATTCCGGCTTTCGTTCCTGGATGTATTTACGGGTCTGATCCAAAATTTGGTCTACATTTACATATACCCTGATGTATGGCTTCTTGCCCAGTGTGGTGTTTAGATAACAGTATTCACATTTTCCTGTGCAGCTGGTACTTATGGGCAGCTGGTAGTGGGCAGACGGTTTGCAAGGTGAAAACTTAAGTGTTCTCCTTACCCCAACCACTAGCGTGCGCTTGGCTTCCATGTATGCTTGCTGAGGAGTCTTGCCGGGGATGCCTGTCACCCTGTTGTGACTGCCTATAATCTTTACTTCCACATCCTGGCCTTGGAAATAATCGTATAACTGTTTTCCCAGGGGGTAATCCCGGGCAGTGTTTTCAAAGTAAACCCTTTTGGGCTTGAAGATCATAAAAACCACCCTCACTTATCTTTTTCTGCGGGTGGTTTTAATATTCTTTTGGAAATGAATTAGCAGGGGGTATGCAAGCAAATATACTCAGGCGTCTTGAGAATATCTAAATCTTCCAAGGGGTCTCCTGCCACTGCCGTAAAGCGAAGAGGTTTTCCCTGTTCCAAGCCTGAATCCAGCCCCAGAAGTTTTGCACCATTGATGGTGGCAGTTCTTAATATAGTCTCGCATGAAAGCCCCGCCTTCCGATATAATTGGAGCTCTTCGTGAAATCCTGTTCCATGCATAACCCCCGAAGCCCCTGCATCAGTTCCTACTCCTACAGTCACTCCCCATTCGCAGGCCCAGCAGAGCATTTCCTGTTGTCGCTTGTAGGTTTTTTCTATAACGTACAGTTCGTCCTTAGTAAATCTGTCACGGTAGGGTTTCTTTAATTGATTGGCAACCGGTACAATGGTTGGAATCCAATAAATGTCTTTTTCCGCCATCATTTTAAGGGTATCGTGGGTAATGAAATAGCCATGTTCCACAGAATGAACACCGGCTTGTATACATATTTTGACCGCTTCGTCCGAATTGGCATGGGCCATAACCTTGAGTCCCTCTTTCCGGGCGCTGTTAACAATTTGCTGTAATAACGGCAAGTCAAACTGCTGCGGCCCAACTCTTCCGTATTCTTTGAAACTAACTATCCCGGATACCAGTACCTTTATGGGGTCAGCATTTTTTCCGGCAAGGAAAGCTATGGCCTCTTTTATCTGCTCTTTCTTTAGCCCGGGGCCCAAAAAAGTTCCGTACATTTTTTGTATGCGTAGCGCTGCTCCAGACGCTTTAATTGGTAGGTTTGTAGGGCTTGAATTTTTAAAAGTAAGGGCCTGACCACCGCGGTCTCCCCCGTCCCGAAAGTAGGTGAGGCCCTGTTCCAACCCTGCATTTAATTGTTTCTTTATATGTGATGCCATTAATCCGGGGGAATGCCATTTTTCCATGCAGTCTTTAAAATTTATACCGTCTAATGCCAGGTGTACGTGGCAGTCTACAAGGCCGGGCAACAAAGTAGAGTGCGTGGCATTGAGTACCTCCCTTGTTGTGGCTGTGGGATGGGCTTTAACTTGGGTGAGCACCCCATCGGTAATTTCCAGGTGGATATTTTTTACGGGGTGCAGGCTTGGCCCCATTAGGGCCTTTTTTGCCTTTATAATACCATTATCAATTTTTAGTGACTGCATATAATAAGAGCACCTTCTTTCGATTAAAATTTATCATCGGTTACTTAAAAAATCAACGCGGTGCTCAAATAAACAGGTATAAATCAAAAATTTGAATGTTTTTGCAAATTGCCATTGCCCCTTAAAAATCGATGTGTTAAAATTGGTGACATAAAGGGCGGTATCCTTGGCGAACCGTACCTCGCTGTTTGTTTTTATAATTAAATGGAAGATAGATTCCGCTTGGAGCCGGGTGTGGACCGAGACGGGTACTTAAAGACGGCATATTTATGCCCTCCGGAGCGTGCCCGGGGGGCTTTTATACTTTTGGTGCATTATCTATTGTGGTCTGTCCGGCGGAAAGGAGCAGAGAATGAATAACCCGTCAATAGCGGTGGTTGGAGCGGGAAAAGTAGGCTCTGCACTGGCCATACTGTTACATAATCAAGGGTACACAGTATCCGGAGTAACCAGCAGGACACCGGATTCTGCGAGAAATTTAGCTGACCGTTTAAATTGTCCGGTATTTGAAAATTGTGCTCATGCTGTCCAAACAGCTGACCTGGTCTTTATCACTACCCCGGACAGGGAAATAGGCCAGGTATCGGCCGGGATTGCTTCCGAAGGCGGGTACAGGCCGGGACAGATAGTAGCTCACACCAGTGGGGCCCATCCTGCGGCCGAGCTCTTGGGCGCGACGGAAGCGGGTGCAAAGGTGCTTAGTTTTCACCCTTTGCAATCTTTTGCGGAAGTGGAAGGTGCAATGCAAAATTTACCCGGCTCATTTTTTGCCCTGGAGGGTGACGATGATGCAGTTAATTTGGGAAGAAAGATAGTAGAAGATTTAGGTGGTAAAAGTTTTGTTATTAAAGCAAGGGACAAAGGATTGTATCATGCAGCTGCTTGCATAGCATCCAATTATTTAGTCTCTGTAATGCATTTGGCCACCGGGGTGTATCAAAACTTTGGTCTCTCCAAGGAAGAAGCGTTTGAAGCCCTTTTGCCTCTGGTGTGGGGCACTGTGGAGAATATTCACCGGGAGGGTCCTGTTCAGGCGCTTACCGGCCCAGTCGCCCGGGGCGATGTGACTACAATTGAAGGACACATGAAAGCCTTGAATGCGGTGAGTGCGCAGGAAAAGGAACTTTATAGGCAGCTGGGCAACTATACAGTGCAGGTAGGGTTGGAAAAGGGTACTATTAATGTTGCGCAGGCAGAAAAATTATATAGAACTTTCAAAGGAGATGCTAGTTAATGAAAGATAGTAAAGTGACCACGGCCGTTTTTAAAACCAAAAAGTCAGAAGGACGGCCCATAAGTATGCTTACCGCTTATGATTACCCGCTGGCCCAGCTTGTGGATGAGGCCGGTATTGATGCCATTTTAGTCGGGGATTCATTGGGAAATGTAGTGTTAGGTTATGATTCAACTATTCCCGTAACCATGGATGATATGATCCACCATGTAAAGGCGGTTACCAGAGGGGTAAATAGAGCCATGGTGGTTGCTGATATGCCCTTTTTGTCTTACCATGTTTCCACTGCTGACGCTATTCGTAATGCCGGGCGGCTGATGCAGGAGGCCGGTGCCCAGGCCGTTAAGTTGGAAGGCGGGCAGGAAGTGGCAGGTACAATAAAAGCCATTACTGATGCCGGTATTCCGGTTATGGGTCACTTAGGGCTTACCCCTCAGTCTGTCCACCAAATGGGTGGATATAAGGTGCAGGGCAAAGATGAAAAGGCAGCGCAAAAACTGCTGGCAGATGCCAGGGCGGTAGAGGAGGCAGGGGCTTTCTCCTTGGTGCTGGAATGTGTGCCCTCGCCTTTAGCTAAACTTATTACTTCTAAGCTGGGGATTGCCACTATAGGAATAGGGGCTGGAGCCGATTGTGACGGCCAAGTACTTGTTGCTCATGATTTAATAGGTTTGGTGGGGGGATTTAGCCCCAAGTTTGCGAAACGGTATATCAATGTCCGTGAAGATATTAAGGGAGCCATGCAAACCTTTAGGCAGGAGGTTGAGGAAAAGTCATTTCCCGCCGGCGAGCACCAGTTTGGTATGGACGAAGAGGTAATAAAAAAGTTATATTAAAACGTGTGTGTATAGGATGGGGGAGATGCAAGTGAAAGTATGCCGCAGTATCGGGGAGATTAAGTCTTTTGTGCGTTCCGCCAAGTCTTCCGGTAATACAATTGGATTGGTGCCTACAATGGGTTATTTTCACCAAGGACATCTCTCTCTGATGCGCTTGGCCCGGCAGGAATGCCAAATAGTGGTGGTGAGTCTTTTTGTGAACCCCACTCAGTTCGGGCCAGGTGAAGACCTTTTGGCTTACCCCAAGGATTTTGAGCGTGATGTTGACATGGCCTCCCGAGAAGGGGTAGATGTTATTTTCTCGCCTGAGCCCGAGGAAATGTATCCACCGGGATACCAAACGTATGTTGAGGTGGGGGAAATAACTACTCCCTTGTGTGGCCGTTCAAGACCCGGTCATTTTAGGGGAGTGGCTACGGTAGTGAACAAGCTTTTCCATTTGGTAGAGCCGGACAGAGCATATTTTGGCCAGAAAGATGCACAGCAAGTGATGGTAATTAAACAAATGGTTAGAGATTTAAACATGAACGTAGAAATTGTTAATGCTCCCATCGTGCGTGAAGATGACGGGTTGGCTATGAGTTCAAGGAACGTTTATTTAAGCACCGCTGAACGTAAGACTGCCACTGTATTGTCCCGCAGTCTTCAAGGTGCGGAACATGCAGTTAATAATGGTGAAACCGATGCGTTGACTCTGCGTAAGCAAATCACCGAAAAAATTAAATCAGAGTCCATGGCAGACATTGATTATGTTGAAATATTAAGTATCCCTAATTTAGAACCTATTCAGGTTTTACATGGTCAGGTCTTAATCGCTCTGGCCGTGCGATTTGGTAAAACTCGTTTGATAGATAACACCATAGTGGAGGTATGACGAATGTTTGTAACTATGTTTAAGTCCAAGGTTCACCGTGCTACGGTAACGGAGGCGAATCTAAACTATGTGGGGAGTATAACCATAGATGCAGATCTGTTGGAAGCAGCCGGCATATTACCCAACGAAAAGGTGCAAATCGTAAATAATAACAACGGTGCACGTTTAGAGACTTACACCATAAAAGGACCTCGCGGTTCCGGTGTTATTTGTCTCAACGGGGCTGCTGCCCGTCTGGTTCAGCCGGGGGATAGCGTAATTATTATCTCCTATGCCATGATGGATCAACAGGAAGCGGTTGATTTTCTCCCCACCGTTGTGCTTGTTGACGAGCAGAATAATATTACCGAGGTAATAAAAGAGGAAATCCACGGAGAAGAATGTTAACCATTGTTAAGTTTAAGGTTGACAGTCTAGGTGCTCCCATATATTATGTAATAAGTTGTTACTAAGGGGATTAATATGACGTTACGTACTGATTTACTTCAATTATTAAAAAATAATGGTGATCATTATATCTCCGGGGAACAAATTTGCCGGCAGTTAGGTGTATCCCGTACTGCAGTATGGAAGCATATGGAAGCCCTGCGTAAGATGGATTATGTAATTGAAGCCCGGTCTAATGCCGGTTATAGGTTAGTTTCAGTTCCCGACCGGCTTTATCCTGAAGAAGTACAGACTGATTTAGAAACGTCCGTAATGGGAAGCGAAGTTAGGTATTCTGCCGGTGTAGTGTCAACCAATGAAAACGCTAAGGAGTGGGCCCGGGAAGGGGCCCCTGATGGAGCCGTATATATAGCCGAAGAACAAGGAGTAGGTAAGGGGCGGCTTGGCCGCGGGTGGTTTTCTCCCCGGGGCAGGGGACTCTGGTTTAGTATAGTAGTGAGGCCCCAAATAAACCCGGTAGATGTGCCGCAAATAACCTTGGTGGCAGCTGTAGCTGTAGCTGCGGCCATTAATGAACAAACCGGTTTGGTGCCGGGTATAAAATGGCCTAATGATTTATTAGCCGGTAAGGGAAAACTTTGCGGTATTTTAACCGAGATGAATGCTGATATGGAGCGTATCCAGCATATTGTCATCGGCATTGGCCTAAATGTTAACATTTACCAGGAAGACATTCCTCGAGAGCTCCAGGGTGTTATAACTTCAATCGCCATGGAAACCGGTAGAAAAATTAATCGCGTACAACTCCTGCAGGCTATTCTTCGTCAGATGGATTGTTGGTATCAAATATGGATTAGCAGTGGTTTCAATGCCATATTAGAAAAGTGGAAACAATGGAATGTCACTCTGGGGCAAAGGGTGCAAGTCTCTACATTAAAGGAGGTCGTGGAAGGTGTAGCGGAAGACGTGGATGAGACCGGAGCACTGGTGGTAAGGCTAAATGACGGCAATTGCAAACGATTTCTGGCCGGAGAGGTTAGTTTGCGAGGGAAAAAATAGAAGGCTTTATTTATGCTTAAATCGTAAACCTCGTACATAACTATGGTTAACAGTTAATTTTTAAGGAGGTAATCCAATGAAGAATCTTTCTGCTCGGGATATGGTGTTGGTTTCCATGTTTGCTGCGTTGGCGGCAGCTGGAGCGATAGTGTTTAGATGGCTTGGTGCTGCCTTAGTACCTTTCAGTATCGTTCCCTTCGTTGTAGTTTTGGCGGGGTGCATTCTCGGCCCTCGTCTTGCCGCTTTAAGTATGTTTTTATACATGCTGATAGGGCTTGTTGGTGTGCCTGTATTCGAAACAGCTCCTTTTGGGACCCCTGCCTATGTAATAAAGCCAACCTTTGGTTTTATTATGGGATTTATTCCGGCCGCTTATGTAACCGGCCGGGTTGTTCACGGGAGCAATGCTCCGGGGATAGCACGTTATGTGGCCGGTACCCTGGCAGGAACAGCTGTATTGTATATTGTTGGACTGCCGTACCTGTACCTGATACTTAATTTTTACATGGGACAGTCTTTCCCGGTAATGACAGTATTGCAAATTGGATTTATTCCCTTCGTACTGTGGGATATAATGAAAGCTGTTATTGCTGCCGGATTGGCCAGGGCAGTACAAAGACGTTTATTTCCAGACAGTTATAATATGCAGGAAAGTGGGAGTTAAACAAGTTGCACCCAGGGAAGCGGTCTGGTAAAATTGAAATGATGATCTCGGGAAAGCAGGGATAACTATGCTGCTAGTGTTTGATGTCGGTAATACTAATACGGTACTAGGTATCTTTAAGAATTCGGAGTTAGTAGTTGATTGGCGGTTGTCCACCGCCCGCAACCGGACGGCAGACGAGTACGGAATGCTTCTGCGGGACTTATTTGCATCCCAGGAGTTGTCATTCGCTCAAATAGATGCCGTGGTTATATCCTCAGTGGTACCACCGCTTAATTTTTCGCTGGAGCAGATGTGTAAGAAGTACTTTGACTTGCAGCCGGTTTTGGTGGGACCCGGTATAAAAACCGGCATGCCTATTAAATATGAAAATCCCAGGGAAGTTGGGGCAGATAGAATTGTCAATGCTGTTGCCTGCTATGAAACCTACGGTGGTCCCCTGATTATCGTTGATTTTGGCACAGCCACCACATTCTGTGCTATTTCTGCCCGGGGTGAGTATTTAGGGGGTGCCATTGCCCCTGGAATGGGTATTTCCACCGAGGCGCTCTTTTCTCGTGCTGCCAAGCTACCGCGCGTAGAAATCTCTAAACCACCGTCTGTAATCGGGAAAACCACTGTAAACAGTATGCAATCAGGTATTTTTTATGGGTTTGTGGGGCAGGTTGATGAAATAGTGAGGCGCATGAAGACCGAAATGAAGTCTGAACCCACTGTAATTGCCACCGGAGGATTAGCAGATCTGATTTTTACCGCATCCAACACCATAAATAAGGTTGATCAGATGTTAACGCTTACGGGACTAAGAATAGTTTATGAAAGAAATAAATATTAGCATCATGGAGGCTCGCAGTGAATGTGCATATAGGAAGCGTAACCCTTAAAAACCCGGTGGTCGCCGCCCCTATGGCCGGAGTGACTGACCGGGCTTTTCGTATTCTGGCTCAAAAAGCAGGTTGTGCCCTGGTTTATACTGAAATGATTAACGCCCAAGCACTGGTGCATAACAATGTAAAGACCTGGCGGTTGTTAAACTCGGTGGACGAAAAATGGCCGGTGAGTGTTCAGATTTTCGGCAATAGTCCGCAAATTATGGCTGAGGCAGCAAAAGTTGTAGCTAAGCGCGGTGCAGCCATAATTGACCTCAACATGGGTTGTCCTACGCCAAAGATAGTGAAAAATGGGGAAGGAGCGGCTTTAATGAAGAGCCCTTCCCTGGCGGCGGAAATAGTCCGTGCCGTGGTTCTGGCCGTGGATTTGCCGGTTACGGTTAAGATACGAAAAGGGTGGAATGAAGAAAACGTTAATGCCGTAGAGGTTGCCATTGCAGTTGAAAAATCCGGCGCCAGTGGGGTTGCCGTGCATGGTAGGACCAGGGAACAGTTTTACGGCGGGCATGCAGATTGGAGTATTATCAAAGATGTCAAAAAAGCTGTTTCGATACCTGTTATCGGTAACGGTGATATCTGTACCCCTCAAGACGCGAAAAAAATGATTGATGACACCGGGTGTGATGCTGTGATGATTGGCAGGGCGGCATTGGGATACCCTTGGATTTTTAATCAAGTGGTGGACTTCATGCAATCCGGAACTTTTTCTCCCGGCCCTGATGTAACTGAAAAAATGGCTATGGCCCTGTATCATTTGGAGTTAATGATTGAAGACAAGGGGGAATCAGCCCTGTGGGAAATGAGAAAGCATGTAGCTTGGTACGCAAAGGGAATGCCCGGCGCAGCACGCTTTAGAGAACAGGTTAATAAAACAAAGACATTGTTAGAGTTAAAACAGTTAATGACCTGGAATGGTCAAGCTAAATAAAGAAAATATAATACTATGTGAAAATGACGGCTGAAGGAGTTTTTGCAACTAAATAAGAGGTAGGCATATGTAGAAAGAAGGAACTGGTCCAAATTTCCTCTTGATATAGATTCATAGTTATGGCAAACTATATCTTGCGCCGCAGAAAGCGGTGGAAAAAACAGCAAGCAAGTGGGAAACAATTTCCACTTGAACAGAGAAGGAAAGTTTGATATAATTATTTCTTGCCGGCGCAAAACCGGCATTTAAAAAGAAAGCAAGTTGGGAAACAATTACCACTTGCCAAATAGTAAGAAATCTGATAGAATAAGTTCTTGTCGGCGTAAAATAAAATCGCCAGCAAAAAACGGTCTTTGAAAACTGAACAGTGACAATGGTTTTTTAAATAGAAACACCTCGTCAAGCGTGAGTAAAACGATTGATAAGTGAGAAAGAGATTAAACTCTTTATATAAACTTTTTATGGAGAGTTTGATCCTGGCTCAGGACGAACGCTGGCGGCATGCTTAACACATGCAAGTCGAACGGGGTTGCTCATAGAAATCCTTCGGGATGGACATGAGTATACCTAGTGGCGGACGGGTGAGTAACGCGTGGATAACCTGCCCAAAAGACTGGGATAACACCGGGAAACCGGTGCTAATACCGGATAAGCTCTTTAATACA